>JACQFU010000106.1 GCA_016199905.1 Candidatus Wallbacteria bacterium | reverse complement strand
TGCGTTCTCCAACGCCCGCTTCGAGTGCATCGATCCGATGACCTACGAATCGGAGGAGCGCCACGACGTGCTCGTGCTCTCGGAGGTGCTCGAGCACCTGCAGCAACCGCTGGAAACGCTGAACCACCTGCATTCGCTGCTGAGGCCTGGCGCCTTGCTGGTTCTGACGGTGCCGAACGGATACGGTCCTTGGGAGGCGATGAACTGCGGAAAGAAGCTCCTCGGCACCGTGGGGTTGGGTGGACCGCTGCTGGCGTTTCAGCGGCTGTTCGGCTTCGGCAAGGCGACGCTTCAGTCCCGAAACCCGCACCTCGACCACGTGCAGTTCTTCACCCAGCGAGCCCTCCGGGAGTTGGTGGAGCGAGCCGGCTTCGAGGCGAGGGCGGTCCGCAATCTCTCGTTTGTGGCCGCCGTCTTTCCGTTCTCCTGGGCGTTTCGCCGCGCGCCGGGCATCGAAGCGGCCGATTCGGCGATCGCCTCGTTCGTGCCTCGTTGGCTTGCGTCCGGGTGGCTCCTGGAGCTGCTGGCCCGCTGACGGGCCTGCGGCGCTTGACGCGGCGATAGCGCCTTGCTATTTTGCCGCGCCAAGGAGCGTCTCATGAAAGGTCTATTGTTGAGCGGAGGACGGGGGACCCGGCTTCGCCCCATCACCCATACCAGCGCCAAGCAGCTGGTGCCGGTGGCGAACAAGCCGGTGCTGTTCTACGGGATCGAGGCGCTGCGCGACGCGGGCATAACCGACATCGGGATCATCGTGGGCGACACGCAGGAGGAGATCCGGCGTGCCTGCGGCGACGGAGCCCGGTTCGGGGTGAAGCTCACGTATATCCACCAGGCCGAACCCCTCGGGCTGGCCCACGCCGTCCTGACGGCGCGCGAGTACCTGGCGGATTCCGACTTCGTGATGTACTTGGGCGACAACCTGATCATCAGCGGCATCAAGGAGTTGGTGCACAAGTATCAGACGGAGAAATCCAACGCCATGGTGCTCCTGGCCCGGGTGCCGAACCCCAATCAGTTCGGCGTTGCGGAGCTGAAGGACGGCAAGGTTTTCCGGCTGGTAGAGAAGCCAAAGGAGCCAAAGAGTGATCTGGCTCTGGTTGGTGTCTACATGTTCGACAAGCTGGTCATGAAGGCCGCGTCCAGCATCCAGCCCTCCGCGCGCGGCGAGCTGGAGATCACCGACGCGATCCAGTGGCTGGTCGACCAAGGCCACCGCGTCAATCCGCACATCGTCACGGGGTGGTGGAAAGACACGGGCAAACTGGAGGACATGCTGGAGGCCAATCGGATGATCCTGGCCACGATGGAGCGGCGCATCGCCGGCAGCGTCGACGCAGCCAGTTGCCTGGAAGACAAGGTAGTGATCGAGGAAGGCGCCCAGATCGTCAACAGCACGATCCGCGGTCCCGCGATCATCGGACGCAACACTCGGATCGAAAACAGCTACGTCGGCCCGTTTACTTCGATCTATTACAACTGCCTGGTGCGCTCCAGCGAGATCGAACACAGCATCCTTCTGGAGGAGAGCAAGGTGCTCGACATTCGAAGGCGAATCGAGGACAGCCTGATCGGCAAGAACGTCACGATCAGCCGCAGCCCTGCCCGCCCCAAGGCGTTGCGCTTCATGCTCGGCGACAACAGCAGCGTAGGGGTTTCTTGATGAGCGCCGCCGACACGCGCACTGAAGCCCTGCTGGTCACGGGCGGCGCCGGTTTCATCGGGTCCAACTTCATACGATGGGCGCTCGCCGAGCGGCCCGCCTGGCGCATCGTCAACGTCGACAAGCTCACCTACGCAGGCAACCTCGAGAACCTGGCCCAGATCGCGGAAGACTCGCGTTATCGCTTCGTGCGCGCCGACATCAGGGATCGCGCCCGGATGCGCGAACTGATGGGCGAGGGCGTCTGGGGCATCGTCAACTTCGCTGCGGAGAGTCACGTCGATCGCAGTATCGAGTCGGCCACCGAGTTCCTGGAGACCAACATCCTGGGCACCCAGGTGTTGATGGAGGAGGCCCGCGAGGCGAAGGTCACTCGGTTTCTGCAAGTCAGCACCGACGAGGTGTACGGCTCCCTGGGGCCCGACGGGAAGTTCTCGGAGGCCACTCCCCTGGCGCCGAACAGCCCGTACAGCGCCTCGAAGGCGGCGGCAGACCTGATGGCACGCGCGGCGTTCCACACGCACGGATTCCCGGCGCTGATCACACGCTGCTCGAACAACTACGGTCCTTACCAGTTTCCGGAGAAACTGATTCCTCTGATGATCACCAACGCCATGGCCGGCGAGGCGCTGCCGGTCTACGGCGATGGCTGTCAGGTGCGCGACTGGCTGCACGTGGCGGACCATTGCTCGGCGCTCGGCGTCGTGCTGGAGCGCGGGGAACCAGGCGAGGTCTACAACATCGGCGGCTCCAACGAACTGAAAAACCTCGACATCGTCCGCGTGATTCTCGAGAGCCTCGGCAAGCCCCAGACGCTGATCCGCCATGTAAAGGACCGCCCGGGCCACGATCGCCGCTACGCGATCGATTCCTCGAAGCTGCAGTCGCGTCTGGGCTGGCGTCCGTCGATCCCCTTCGGCGAGGGCATCCGCGCCACAATCCGCTGGTACCAGGAGAACACTCTCTGGTGGCAGCGCATCAAGAGCGGCGAGTACCTGGAATACTACCGGAGGACTTACGGCGAGAGGCTGTAGGCAGGCGTCGCTTCGAACACGAACTGGCAGGCCAACATCCCTGGCCAAATGCGCGCCAGCGCAGTCTCGACGGGCTCGACGAAGCGCTGGTGGCGGCGATAGGCGGGCGAGCGGAGCACGGCGCCGGGGTCCTGCGATTGGCCGCCCTTGTGGAAGAGCCCCTTGAGCAGCGGCCAGACGGCTCGCGCCAGGTGCGGAGTCAGGTCGATGGCCTGGACTCGGTACCCGGCGGCCACGAGCAGTCCGCGGCCGCTCGCGCGCGTGTAGAATCTGAG
>JACQFU010000112.1 GCA_016199905.1 Candidatus Wallbacteria bacterium | reverse complement strand
GTGCAAGTGGTGAAGGACATTCCGAATTGACCACCGAATACGTTGTTCCTGAGCACTTGAGTCCCGTTGGCCTCCGACCCTTGCACGGCTACGACTGACGTCACGAACGAGTTGCCTCGGATGGCGCAGCTGCTCTTCTTGGTGACGAGCACGCCCGTTCCAACCTGCTGAAACACGTTCGACGAGATGCCCACGTCGCTGCCCTGCAGCTCGATGCCCGTCCGGGCGGAGCGGATGGAGGTGAAGAGCACGCGGCTCTGAAGGCACGATGATGATGTCCGTGATCCGGTACGGGCTTCCCGCGGCCGTGAGGATGTAGGTGAACGGTTCCACCGGAAGTTGGCCCCCCGCATAGCCGATCGCCTTGAGGTCGGCGACCGGCGTCCCGATGAAGTCGACGAAGGCCGGCTCACCGGCCTGGAACTTCGCGACGAACTGGCCGTCGAAAATGGTCCGGCCGTTGTCACCCGAGGCGGTCACGGTGATCAAGTGCTCGCCGGGTGTCACGTCGCTGACGACGATCGCCCCGACGAACGGAGGGACCCCGACGCTCACCTCTTTCTGGACGGCGGTGTCGAGCGTCGTCCCCTCGAAGAGCTGCAGCCGGATCGTCCGGATGTCCTCCACTCGCGGCGGCGTGCTCACGATCGAGGCGATCGCCGAGCTGAGCTGCGGCGTCTTGAACTGCATGTTGATCGCCTTGCTGAAAGTCTGCCCGCCTGCCGAGCCGCCGCCGCCGCCGCCGCCGCCGGCGCAGCCCGCAAGCAGCAGCGGGAACACGGCGATCGCCGCGGCAACAGAAACCTTCACCAGTGGACTTCGAGTTCGGCTGAGAATCATGAGACACCCCCGGGGGGTCATTTTGAGGAAGGCTTGCCTGGCCCTTCGTTAGACCACGCCCGCCTTTGCGCGGTCATCGCGCCGTCGTCGGACTTCCGTTGGTGGACGGCAGCAGCTCATAGCGGAAGATCAGGATGGATCTGTTGGAATCGCTGCCAACCCGGCCGACGATGCTGTTGGGGTTCGTCGGATCGGAGTCGGGCCGGACCGCTAGCCTGTTGAACCCCATGGAGGCGTTGCGCTCTCCGGTCTCGGAGCCGGCCGGACTCAAGTCCGTGACCACGACCGACTGGGCGACATCTCCAGGAGTGGACATGCTCCCGGCGTGCGAAACCTTTGCCGTGTCGTTGGCCCTGAGCAGAACGGTCTGTCCGCGCGCGTCTTGGGCAACGCCCAGACCCTCCAGATACTCAACCGTCGTTCCGAACCCCGGCAGGAAGCTGACGCGCTCTTCGGAGCCGCGAACCGATGCCGTGCACGTGGGCGTAACGACGCTGAAGTCCGATCTCACCGCGGCCGTGTGCTTCACCTTCGCCTGGACCGTTCCGACTCTCAAGTAAAGCTGGGTCTTGGCGCGGTTCTCGGCTTTGAGGAACTCGTCGATGCGCAGCTGCGTGAGCTGGGAGACTGTCACCTCGCTGTTGTCCTCGAAGGCCAACACCACGCTGGAATCGAAGCCGGTCATGATGTAATCGCCGCTCTTGAGCTTGGCGCCGACCGTCGCAGCCACGAAGGCCGTCGACGGCGCCGCCTTCATCTCGGCTTCGCCGGAAACACTCTTGATGGTCGCCTGCTGCGCCTGCGCCGCCGCGGAGCAGACGAGCAAACCCGCAACTGCCAGTGCGATGCCTCTCATTCGCTTTTCCCTTCCGGCTTCTTGCCGCCTGTCTTGGCGACCTCGGTCGAGTTCCTGGCTCGCTCACGGGCGCGATAGCCGGAGGACCTATCCAGAAGCGTGATAACCTCCGGGCCGGTGAGCTTTGCGTGCTCCCCGCCCTTGGCCGGCATGATCTGGAGGTTGACCAGTTCTTGGTAGGCCCGCCGCTTGGTCCATCCCATCACGCGAGCCCCGACGCCGCCGCGCACTCCCAGTGCTCTGACGAGAAGATACGACGCCCAGCCCTTGGAGAGTTGGGCATTCGCGTCAGGCTTCCAGTCTCGGGGCATGATGCTCTGATTCTTGAGAAACTCGGTGTCCGACTCGAGGTCGCCCGTGCGTCTGCTCAGCAAGATGGAAACCATCCTCACCCCGTCGGCCTGGCTGGCTCTCGGCTTGAGCACGACCTCCCGGAAGAACGACGACTGCCCGTGAGCCGGTGCCACTCCCACTCCCCCCAGTACGATGGCCAAGAAGGCGTATCGCAAAATTCCTCGCCCGCTCCTCATGACACTCCTTTTTCCGGCAGTGGTGCCGGAGCTTCCTCTGCCGGGGAACGCTCCGCCCCCAGGAAAGAGGGGCGCATTATAGCCCACGGAGCCCGGTGAAGCAATCTTCACCACTGCCGTGGGTGAGCTATGCCTTGCCGTGCGAGAATTGGCAAGTTCGAGTGTCAAAATCCAGCGTCGCTTCCCCCGGCCCGTTTCTTCTTTGCTTCCTCCGGCCGGGTTCTGGTATTCTCCTCTCGGTCGGGAACCGCTTCCGGACTGGGTTTTCTCGCAGCGGACATTGCTCAAGAAAGAGGATGAGAGCCAGCGTCGGGTTGTGCGCGTGTCTGCTGCTGTCGGCGGTCTGCGCCGACGAGCGTCCCGCGACGCCTGCCGGCCCCAGCGCCGACGGGCCGTCGGTCTACGTCCCCTACTCCGAGTATCGCCGCCTGATTGCGGCCGGTCAGCCTGAAACGGCTTCGGGACCGCGCTCTCACCTTACGAGCGCCTCTCTGACGGTCCACGTCGGGACCGGCGCCTTGGCCGTGGTTACAGGGGTCTTTCGCTACCGGCATGTTCAGTCGGCACCTCAGCTGGAGCTGACGCTGCTGGGCGGCCGGACAGCCGTCGAACGGGTGGATTCCCGGCCGCCGGGAGCGCGCGTCGTGGCTCGGACCGGCAAGGGTGGACCCGAACTGGCTTTGGCGGTCTCTCCCGCAGTGGAGGGGGAAGTCGAACTGCGGGTCAAAATGCCCGTCGAGCGCTCCGGCTCCAGTTGCTGGCTTTCCCTGACGCCTCAGCTTTCGGCCAGTTGCAGGCTCGAGCTCGATTTGCCCGCAGACGCAAGCGCAGTGACTGTCGAGCCCGCCCTCTCGGTCGACTCGGCCCCTTCGCCAGGGAGAGTTCATGCCATGGTCCCGCACGCGCCCGTGCGCATCTCGTGGCACTCCGGCCGCGGGGACTCGACCGAGCCGGGCGCCGAGCCCAAGGCCGTCGACGTGAGCCGCCAGCTGACGCGGTTCGTGCTCTCGTCCGGGAGCATGTCTGTCTTCACGCGTCTGACCGTGGAACCCTCCGGCTCACCGGTCGCAGCCCTTCACTTGCGCCTTCCCGGGGGCCGCCCCGATTGGGTGCAGGCCTCGCCGGGAGAACATACTTGGGACGCTACCTCCGGAACTCTCACGATTGCCTTTCCGGAGCCACTCGCGGGCCGCGAACAGGTGTCGGTGGAGTATCGCCTGCCCGTTGCCGTCCCGGCGCCCGCCAGCCTCCTGCTCTCCGCGCCGTTTGTGGCCGACAAGCCGGAACCTCGAGAAGCCTGGCTGCTGCTCCAATCGACCGACCCTATCGAAGTTTCGGTCGACCCGGCATCGTTGCCTCCCGGGACCTCGATTGCCGCCGGCCGGTATCCGCCCGAGCTCGGGTCGGTTCGGGGCGCTTCGACGCGGCTGGCTCTGAAGTACCGGCAACCGGACTTGGCGGTCCGGCTCAAGCTCGACACCTGGCCCCTGGAGACCTCGTGGGCCACACGGCCCGTGGCGGGCTCGGACCTGACAGCCGAAACCCTCTTTTCGGAAAACCGCAGGGCCCAGACAAAGCTGAAGCTCAGCGTCGCGTCAGGCCGAGCGGCGACTTGCTCTTTCCAGTTCACGGGCGCGGCCACGGCAACCTTCGACGCCGTCTCGGTGGACGGCCACGCCGAGGAGCCGATCCGCCCGCTCAGTTCGACCCGATGCACGCTGTTGTTGAAGCGTCCCTCCGGCGACGCCAGTCTTCACACGGTCGGCCTGGACTTTACGGTGAGCCAGGCTTCCCTGATGTGGTTCGGATCGATCCGGTTGGCCCTACCGGCGCCCGACTTCGTGGTGCGCGGCTTGTCCTGGAAGATCTCGGCGCCTCCGGCCTATCTGTTCTTCAGTTCTTGCGGGAGCTTCGACGGCGGTCCGGCGCTGCCTTCATTCTTTCCCTACCGATTCGGCGCGGAGGTTGCGGATCTGCTGGCCGCCTCTCTGGTCTGGGTGGGCGTGCCCGCGGTGCTACTGGCCTTCGCGCTGCTGTGGTTACGCCGCACGCCCTTGGGCGAGCAGGCTCTGTCGACTGCGGCGGGGCTGGCGTCCGTGGCGGCAGCCGTCGTGCTCGCGGCCGCTGTTTACTTCTTGGCAGCACCCGTTTTCCGGGGGGCTTTGATTTCGAGAGTCGGCGATCCGGCAGTTCTCCCGCGCAGCGATCGCGAGTATCCGCCAGCGCTTCACGGAGGGCACCCGGAGAGCGAGCCGCGGCTCGAGGAGGCCCGGTCGCCATTGGCCTCCGCGGGGCCCAGCGCGGGACCTCTCGACGAAGGGGCGCACCGGGTGCCTGCGATTCCCCCCGACGTCGTGCCCACGTTTTTGGGGCCTGCAGGACGTGGAGCCGGCCCAGCGGAGGGGCCGTCAGGCCCGACGGCGGGCCGCTCCGACGGCGAGGTCTCCACAGGCCGTCTTGCGGAGCTGCCAACGCTCGTCCGCGCGCTGTGGTTGCCCGCGCCCGCCGGGTCCACCATGACCGCGGCGACGTCGGCTGCCGCCTCGACCGACCCGTCTCGCGGCCGCGTAACGGCCCCGGCAAGCGGCGACGCGGAGCTGCAGGTGAACTTTCAGTACCTGTACCGTCCGATGTTGCCCGTCTTGCAGGGGCTGTCGGTGGTGTTCGGCTTCGTGCTGTTTCTGGCCCTGTCCATGGTTGCCGTGGAGCCGGCGCGCGCGGGTTCGAATGGGGCGCTGGCAGCGGCCTCGTTCGTGCTGCTCTGGATCGTGGAAGCT
>JACQFU010000111.1 GCA_016199905.1 Candidatus Wallbacteria bacterium | reverse complement strand
CGGCATCGGCGAGGCCGCCACCTGGTCGTGGACCTTCTTCACGGCTCGGAAGACCATATCCTTTCTCGAAATACGCTCCTTCGTGCCGAAGACGTCCGAGGCCGTATCGTTGGCGTAGACGTGCGACGAGACGAAATCCACAGGCGCCTCCTCCTGCCGGCAATGTCGAAGAAAGCGGTCGACCCAGGCCGCTTGAGCGGTCGCCGGCCCGCCAATTCGCAGGCGTCGGCTGACCTTTTTCACTGCGCGCGCCGTCACGTCATAGAGCCGATAGTAGGTCGCCTCCTTGGGCTCGCCCGACCAGAAATCGATGTTCGGCTCGTTCCAGACCTCGAAGTACCAACGGGAAACCTCGTCGACTCCATAGCGCTCCACCAGGTGACTGGCGAACCGTTCGATCAGGTCCGACCACCGGTTCCAGTCCTTGGGGGGCGACGGTAGCGGCCTGTACCAGAAAGGATGAAGCTCCGGCTTGGCCGCCAGCTTGCGCGGCATGAACGATAGTTCGACGAACGGACGAACGCCGTTGTCGAGCAGACCGTCGTAGATCTGGTCGACGTACGAAAAGTTGTAGACCGGCTTGCCCTCGGCGTCCTCGCCGTAGACGCCGTTTTCGTCGTGGAGGATTCCGTGGAACCTGACGTACTGCAGCCCCGTCGCCCTGGCTGCTTCCCGGAGATCCACCCGGTAACTCTCTCGCAGCGAAAGTGCGGCCCTGCCCGAGCCAAAGACCCGTTCCCAGAAATGAGGAAACGCGTGACCTCGCGCGGCAGGGTCGATCTCGACCGTCTCGGCGGCCAGCGGACGAATCAGCAGCAGCGTGAGAAGCAGACAGCCGCGCAGTACGTCCGTGCAGCATCGCTCTGGGGTCGGCGTCGAATCCCTTCGGCTCAATCCCATCTCGCGACCTCCCGTCCGGTCCGCAGGGCCTGACTCTGGCTGTCCGTACCGCGCCGTCTCGGCGCAGACGCCGGAGCGCCAGGGGGCGTCAGTCTATCACTCGGCTGGCCGCCGGACCGAATCGATCGGGCCGGGAATCCAGCAACCGGCGCGAACTTGGTTCGAAGCTCGAGGCTGGCCGTGAGATGATGGGAATCGCAATCGGTTCAGGCAGTCGTGCGGCCCGCAAGTCGAGGAGGAACGAAGAAGGATGCCCGAAGAGATCGAAGTCGAGACCGAAGGTCTGCACGAAATCATTCACGAGAAAAAGCATGAAGCCGAGCACGCCGGGCAAGGTCAACGCACGGGCTGGATCTCCGGCGTTGCCGTGACGACGGCCGTCGTCGCCGCGATGGCCGCCATCGCCGCGCTGTTGGCTGGCGACAGCGTGAACCAGAGCCTGATGCTCAAGAGCGAAGCCAGCATCAAGCAGACCGAGCGCTCCGATCAGTGGTCCTTCTACCAAGCCAAGGACACGAGGCGGTTCCTGGCCGAGGCCGTCGTGGAGATCCTCCAGTCGCAGCCCGCGACGCCCGCCAGCGCGGCCGGTGTCGTCCGCTACAGAAGCGAGGCCGAGCACTTCAAGAAGGAGAAGGAAGAGATTCAGAGGCGGGCCAATCAACTCGAGAAGGACGCCGAGCGCCTCGACGAGGAGGCGGAGAAACTGCACATGGCTCACGAGCGGTTTGCTCCCGCTGTGACTCCCTCCCGAGCCGAAGCATCACGTGCCCGCCCCGCACGCGGCGGTGCCCGCGTGGCGGTGCAACAGCACCTCGACCTGACTTCGCAGCAACGCGAGTGAACCGTAGAGCGTGTCGCCGGGACAGTCCGTGGAGTTGAAGTCGCAGTGGCCGTAGATGGAGCGACTGGAGATCCCGTACTTTCCGGCGAGATACGCCAGCATTCGCAGCAGCGAAGCCCGGGCTCGAGGTGTGATGGATTCTGCCCCGCGATTGAAGTTGCCCAGCACGCAGATCCCCAGCTTGTTGCCGTTCGCCGGCGAGTGCGAGCCATTGAGGCGCTCCGGCCGGCCTTCGAAGATCGTGCCGTCGGGTCCAATCAGATAGTGGTACGCGATGTCGTTCCAGCCTCGTTCGAACATGTGGAATCGCTGGATACCGCGAATGGTCGAGGCGCCGGCGTATTGGCTCGCCCGAGGCTCGCTGGAGTGATGCACGGCTATCTTCTCCGGCTCGATCGCTTTCAGGGCCTGCCGGGGCGCAAGGGCCCCCCACTTCCGACGTGGCACGACTCCTGGCGCGCACATCGCGACGCGGGGCGCGCGGAGTCCCGGCAGCGTGTCGTGCGTGGCTTGCTGAATCGCCAGTGTCGATAACACGGGCGCCTGGTCGCCGCTGGAGGTGAGGACAACCCGAAACTGGAGCCGGTCGCACGTGCTGCTCATTGCAGGCTCGTCTTCTGGCGCGACCTGAATCCAGGCGCTCGGCGCCTCGGAGCCCCGGGCGTAGGTGCGGAACTGGACGGAGACCGAGCAGCCCGGCGGCACCTCTGCTTCGTAGCCGACCTGAAACAGGTCGAACAGACGGTCCGCGCGCAGCACCGCCGAGATGAATCCGCCGCGCGGGCCGAGCCGCCCGCGATTCCGGTGAAGCGTGACCGCCCCGTGTGATGTGTACTCGAGTCCTCCCGAGGAGACGAGCGCCTCGCGCCGGAAGGGAGAGAGCATCAGCACTCCCGGCTCCGGTTTCGACTTCGCCGGCGCAGGCGCCGCCGGTCGCCGCTCCGCCGAGGCTGCTCGCGCACTCCCGGGCCCACTCAGCGCCAACACGCACATGAGCAAGACGCCCCGCCCCGCCAAACTCACCGCCAACTTGGCACCCACCCGCCGCCGCGCACCGTTCTCCTTGTCACGTCAATTTCCTGCTTCTTCATTCGCGCAGCGGGGACGCAAAGGCAATTGGCGGCGCAGGGTTTTGACCGGTCGGCGCCAATCGCCCCAACGACTCCGTTGGGGCCCGCCGGGTGACTGGATTGCCCAATCAGGGCTACGGTGTCGTCCCGCTTCCACTCCCGGAGCCGCTTCCGGACCCGCTCCGCTCCCCGTTCCGCTTCCCGTGCCGGAGCCTCTGCTGCCGCCTGTCCCGCTGAGCCCCGTGAAATCGGGCGTTGCTCCGCCGCCGGTTCCACTGCCGCTGGTGCCGCTGCCGTCTCCCGTGCCGCTCCCGCTGAGCGACTGGCCGCCGGAGCTCGCGCTGACGGTGCCCGGACCCGAGGAGAGCTCGGTGACCTCTCCGGCGCGCCAGGCCAGCAGTCTCCCGGACTGGCCGCCGATGAACACGACGGCATCGTCGGTGACCCAAAGACCCTTCGGAGCTGCCGGCGACGCTTCGACGACCTGGCCTCCGGCCGCCACGAGCAGCCGGCCGCTCTGGCCGCCGACGAAGGCAACCAATCCGCGTCCGGCGCGCAGCTGAACCGGAGGAACCGGCGAGATCTCGGAGGAGGCTTCGCCATTGAAGCTAGCGAAGACGGAGCCCGAAGAACCGCTGACCCACGTCACGACTCCGTCTCCGACGGCGTACTCCCGGGGAACGGATTGGGAAAGCTCGGCCGGTGCGTTGGTCCCCGATTTGCCCCACAGCAAACCGGTGGAGCCGGCGGACCAGGCGAGCGTGCGTCCCGCGAGCTTGAAGCTCCGGGGTTCGGACTGCGAGATCTCGTTCTTACTCGAGCCGTCCCACCACCACAGCAGGCCCGTAGAGCCACTCGTCCAGGCTACGACGCCGTTGCCGGCCTGGGCGGCGCGTGGCCGCGAAGAGCTGAGCTCCTGAGTCTGCGAGCCGTCCCAGACCCACAGGGTGTTCGAGTTGCCGCTCACCCACGCCACGGTTCCGCCGCCGGGGTACACGGCCGTGGGTGGCGACTGGGAGAGCTGCG
>JACQFU010000083.1 GCA_016199905.1 Candidatus Wallbacteria bacterium | reverse complement strand
GCGCATCCCGGCGACCTCGACAAGGGCATGGAGCTGGTCAAGGGCGGAGTGGACATCGCCGTGAGCGTCTTGGAAGCGGACCCGGGCAATGCCATCGCCGAGCGGCGGCTGCGGCTGGCGCGGCGCGTCTACCCGGAGTGGCTGCAGTTCGCGCCGTATCGAGTCCGGTGGGTGGCGCGGTAGGGGAGGGAGAGAGGCTGTAGGCTGTAGGCTATGGGTTGCAGGCCGAAGACCTGGAGCCCGAGCCCATGAGCGGTCATTTCTCGCCACGGCACTGCCACTTCGGAACCTTGTCACGGGGCTCGCCGATTCGCTCGGTGGGCGCACGGTCTTACTACCGGCTACTGGCTGCTGACTGTTGTCTTCTGCGGGCGAAGCCCGCGCTCCGATGACACTGTCGATACCCGGGTACCGAATCCTCGCCGAGCTGGGCTCGGGCGCGTCGGGTACCGTCTACAAGGCCGTGCAAGAGGGGCTGGGACGGGAGGTAGCGCTGAAGCTGCTGGCCCCGGGTCTGTTCGACGCCCGAGAGACGCGCGCGCGATTTCTGCGAGAGGCGAAACTCCAGGCGGGCCTGTCGCACCCGGCGCTGCTGGCTCTGTACGACTTTGGCTTCGCAGGCGAGCGGCCGTTCCTCGTGACGGAGCTGGCGGCCGGCGGCACGCTTCGGGACAAGCTGGCGGGGAGGGGGCTGTCGCCGCTGCGCGAGGCGTTGCGCGTGGGGCGCGAAATCGCCTTGGGGCTGGAGGCTGCGCACGGGGCCGGCGTGGTGCACCGCGATTTGAAACCCGAGAACGTGCTGCTGACAGCCGATGGGCAGCCGAAGGTGTGCGACTTCGGCCTGGCGAAGGCGGATCGGCCCGGCCAGACGGTGAAGACCCAGGCGGGAGTGATCCTGGGGACGCCCGGATACATCGCGCCCGAAGCGATTCTGGGGCGGTCCGCCGGCCCGCCCGCGGACATCTACGCGCTGGGAGTGCTGCTCTACGAAACGATCTGCGGGTCCAGGCCCTTCGAGGGCGCGAGCGCCTCCGAGGTGATCCGCGCGCAACTCGACGGCGTGGCGACGTCCCTTCGTCAGCGGGCGCCCGGCGTATCGCTCGAACTGGAGACGCTGGTTCTGTCGTGCCTGGCGACCGAGCCCGGCAACAGGCCGCGCTCGGCCGGCGAGGTGGCCCGGAGGCTGGTGCCGGTCGAGTCGGAGGCTCCGGTAGAGCCACTGGATGAATCGAAACGCACGGCCGTTCGTGCGATGCCGTCGGGACTGCGCCGGCCGGCCGCCCTCGGCACGAGCCGGCAAAGCGTGGCCGCGAGGGCGCCGGTGGCAACGGTGGCAGGCCGTCAGGCCGCGCAGGTGTCCGCGGAATCGCCGCGCCCGGGACTGCGGGCAGCGTTCGTCCTTGCGTTGGTGACGCTCGCTGCGGCCGCCTTCACTTCCTCGACTCGCAGGCAGGCGCCGGCTCCCGTGCCCGCGGCGGCGTCCCCGGCGGCTCCGGCCGAGGCGCCGGCCGGCGCGGCCGCAAACCGCGACGAGCTCGCAGGTTTCCTGCGCCGGACGAACCTTGCAGCCGGCGGCGACCGCGTCCGGCTGCGGTTCGCGGGCAAAGCCCCCGTCGCGATCGATGCGACCGCCACCACCACGTCCCCTCCTGCCGATGAGAAGAGCGTTCGCGTCGCCGCAGACGCCCGCGAGCTCGAGATCCCGGGCCTGCAGCCGAACACCCTTTACCAGTGCCGCTTGAGCGCGGCCGGCGCAACGAACACAACGACGTTCCGCACCCTCGAGGTTGTGAAGAAACCTGCCTTGCTCGTGATCGTGCGGCCCGTCCCCGGCCTGGCGTTCCTGAGAGTGGCTGCATCCGGCGACTCCGTTGTCGCCATCCTGCGGCGTGAGATGGACCCGCTGGATCATCGCATCCTCGGCATCTGGAGCGCCGACCGCGGCGAGACCTGGAGCCCGCCGCTGGAGCTGAGCGCGGGCCCGCGGGTGCGGGTGCCCCCCACCATCGCCGCCGCGTCCGGCGCCATCATGGCCGGTTGGGCGGAAGGGGACGGGTACGGCTTCACCAATCCTGCCTCCCTGGTGCGCAGCTTCGACGTCGCCTCGGCCCGGTGGGAGAAATCCGAGAGTTTTCCCGGCGGAACGAGCCTTGGGGTCGCCGCTGTGGAAGCTCCGGCGGGCGGATTCCTGCTGATGCTGGGGATGCCGCCGGCCGGTGTTCCGCTTGGCCGGATGAGCTGGGACGCGCGTGGACACGGACCGCTGCTTCCATGCGACCTTTCGCAGACCGTCGGGCGCCTTCTGTTGACCAGAGCTGCCGGCCACCCGGTGGCGCTGCTCGACAACACGAACTCCAACGCGAAGAAGGAGATTCTCTGCAGCCGGGGCATCGATCCCGAAGGAGCGCGGTGGGCCTCGCCCGTGAAAATCGCCACCACCCGGACGGCACTCGACGAGGTCGACCTCTGCGCAGAGGGGAACACGGTCTGCGTCGTCTACAGGAGTCACCGGCGCGTTCAAGTCGCGTGCAGCCCGGACGCCGGCCGTTCGTTCCCCGTGACGACCGATCCCTTTCCCACCGTAGCCACAGGCAAGGCGCCAACTCTGGTTGCCGCCGGAGGCACGTTCCATCTTCTGACGCTGGATCAGGGACAAGTCGGGGAGCGATACGACCTGGCCTTCGCGCGAAGCACCGACGGCGTGAGATGGGAGTCCGAGGGCCGCGTTGTGATGCCTCTGGACTACTCCCGCGGGGCGCGTCTTGCGGCGTTCCCCGATCGCCTGCTGGCCTTTGTGCTCAACGATCGGTTCGGGCTGGTCTGCCTGAGGCGGCCGCTGGGGCCCGGGAAATGACTACTCCCCGTGGAACCGCCGGCCCTCCGACGCCATCCCGATCACGAGGGCGGGAGGGGCGAAGCGGGCACCGTGGCGGGCGGCCAGTTGCTCCAGCCCCTTCGCCGTCTGCGCCAGCCCGATCCGGTCCATGTAGCGGAACGGGCCGCCGAGGAATGGGGGGAAACCCAGCCCGAGCACGGCCCCCAGATCGCCGTCGCGCGGGCGGGCCAGCACGCTTTCCTCGAGACAGCGCGCGCACTCGGCGGCGAAAGTGAGCCAAAGGCGCTGTTGAATCTCGTGGGCCGGCAGGTGCGTCCGGTTTCGTCCTCCGGGCAAGAGGTCGTAGACGCTGGCGTCGACCGCCTTCTTGCCTTTGCCGTAGGTATAGAAGCCTCTCTTGTTCTTCCGCCCCAGCCGGCCCGCGCCGGTGACGCTTTCGAAAGCGGCGGCCGCCTTCAGGCGATCGCCGAAGCCGGCGGCCATGACGCGCGTCACGTGAGTGCCGATGTCGAGGCCGACCTCGTCGAGCAGTGTGAAGGGGCCGACGGGGAAGCCGAACTCGCTCATCGCGCGATCGACCTCGGAGATGTCCGCGCCCTCCTCCACCATCAGCGCGGCCTCGTTGAGGTAGAAGGCCAGCACCCGGCTGGTGTAGAAGCCGCAGCTGTCCCGCACGACGATCACGGTCTTGCCCATCGCCTTGCCGTACGCCACCGCCGTGGCCGTAACCCAGGGCGCAGTCCGCGGCGTCACGATCACCTCGAGCAGCGGCATGCGCGGGACCGGAGAGAAAAAGTGCATCCCCAGGACTTGCTCGGGCCGCAGCGAGGAGGCGGCGATCTGCACAATCGGGATGCTCGAAGTGTTCGACGCGAAGATGGCGCGAGGAGGCATCACGGCCTCGCAGTCCCGCAGGACTTTCCGCTTCACCTCGAGGTCCTCGAAAACGGCTTCGATGACCAGGTCGATCCGCTGGAAGCCCGTCAGGTCCGTGGAGACCGAAATGCGATCCATCGACTGCTGGAAATCCTGAGGCGACATCCGCTTGCGCGTCAGCTTTTTTCGGAGCTCGTCGTGGCAACCCGCCAAAGCCTTCCCCAACATCTGGGCGTTCACGTCGTGGAGACGTACCGCGGTGCCTCGTTCGGCGGCGACCTGCGCGATACCGCTGCCCATGAACCCCGAGCCGATGACGCCGAGACGCGCGATCGGCTCGGGCCGCACCGAGCGGTCGTCTACTCCGGTGTCTTTCTTGGCGTCGTTGGTGGCGAAAAAGAGTCGAATCAGCTCTCGACTCACTTCGGTGAGCGCCAGCTCTCCGAAGAGCCGCGATTCCGTCCGATAGCCCTCCGCCGGGCCGTGCTCCACGCCGGCGCGCATCGCTTCCAGCGCGTAGCCGGGCGCCGGATAATGGCCTCCGATCTTCTCCAGCTGCTTTCGGGCGCCTCGGTAAAGGAGAATGCGTCCGAACGGGTTCTCTTCGAGCACCCAGCGCCCAAGCCTTGCCGCGAGGGGAGCGGACCGCTTCGGCTCTCGGCGCTGCAGGCGCGCCAGTTCGCGGCCCGCCGCCGCCAGCAGATGCTCGCGCGGCACGGCCAAGCTGACGAGCCCCATCTTCAGGGCCTGCTTCGGGCCGACCGTGCGCCCCGACATGTTCAAGTCCAGGGCGTTGGCCAGCCCCACGATGCGCGGCAACCGCTGGGTGCCGCCGGCGCCGGGGATCAGGCCCAGCTTCACTTCCGGGGCCGCCAGCGCCGTCTTCGGGCTATCGCTGACGACCCGCTCGCTGCAGGTGAGAATCAACTCCAGCCCCCCGCCCAGGCAAACGCCGTGGATGGCCGCCACGCGCGGATACGGCAAACCTTCGAAACGCTGGAACACGGCCTGCGCCTGACGGCTCGCTTCGGCTGCGGCGGCTGCGCTCTGAAGAGCGAGGAACTCTTCGATGTTGGCGCCGGCGACGAAGTTATCCGGCTTGCCGCTCACCAGCAACAGGCCGCGGATATCGCGGCGGCGGGACAGCTCGCTCAACATGTCGTCCAGCTGCTGAAAGGCTTCTCGGGAGAGGATGTTGAGTTTGGAGCCGGGGCAATCCAGCGTCAAGGTGGCGACCCCGGCGTCATCGACCGATAGCGACCAGCTGCTCACGAGGGCCTCACTCCCGTTCCCAGATCATGGCGGCGCCGATCCCGCCGGCGGCGCAGACGCTGACCAGCCCGAGTTGCCCTCCGCGACGCGCCAGTTCTCCCAGCAGCTGCATGCAGAGCCGCGCGCCGGTGGCGCCGAACGGATGGCCGAGGGCGATGGAGCCGCCCATCGGGTTGAGCCGTTCGGGATCGACCTCGCCAACGGCTTTCTGGCGGCCGAGTCGCTCGCGAGCGAACGTGACGCTCCCCAGTGCCTGCAGGTTGGAGAGCACCTGGGCGGCGAAGGCCTCGTGCATCTCCACGACCTCCATATCGGCCAGGGTGGCGCCGGCGCGCTCCAGGGCGATCGGGATGGCGAAGGCGGGGCCCTGGAGAAGCTGGTCGAACGGATCGAGCGCGGCATACGCGTAACTGCGCAAGAAACCGATCGGCTTGTAGCCCAGGGCGCGGGCCTTGTCCTCGGCCATCAGCAGGACTGCGGACGCTCCGTCGGTGAGCGGGGACGAGTTGCCGGCCGTGAGCGTGCCGAACTGGCGGTCGAAGACCGGCTTGAGGGCGGCGAGGGACTCCAGGGAGGTGTCCTTGCGGACGAGGGCGTCCTCCGACACGCAGGGAGCGTACCTGGGCGGAGGATAAACGGGAACGAGGTCGCGTCCGAGGCGTCCGTCGGCCATCGCGGCCGCGGCCCGGAGGTGGCTGGCGAGGGCGATACGGTCCTGGGCGTCGCGCGGGATGCCGTTTTCGCGGGCCATTTTCTCGCAGGACTCGCCCATCGACAGGCCCGTAAACGCCTCGGCGATGGCGGGCGGGACGGGCGCCAGGTCGCCCGGGCGAATCTTCTTGAACGCCGAGAGCCGCTCCAAAACGGAGCGGGCCTTGGAGGCTGCCATCAGGGCCTTGGCGACCGCGCGGGACCAAACGATGGGCGCCTGGGAAGTGGCTTCGGCTCCGCCGGCCAGCACGACGTCGGCGAGCCCCTGAGCAATGAGATCGGCGCCGCTGGTGATGGCCTGGTTGGAGCTGGCGCAGGCCCGGTTCACCGTCCACGCCTCGATCTTGCGCGGGAGGCCGGCGCGGAGAACGACCTCGCGGCCGAGGTTGGGGGTGACCGGATCGGCGATGACGGCGCCGAAAACGCAGGCATCGATCTCCTCGGGGTCGAGGCCGGTGCGCTGGAGCAACTCGGTTGCGGGGATGCGCGCCAGGTCGGAGGCGGTCATATCCGCGTAGGCGGCGTCAGCCTTGACGAAGGGGGTTCTGCAGCCGTCGATGAGCGCGACTCGGCGCTTGTAAGGAGCCATTCCGAGGGCCACGGTACGGGAGGGGATGCCGGGAGTCAATCGCGGGAGCTGTGGGGGGAGCGACGCTCGCGCCCGCTGCGCCTGGACCCCTGGCCCCTGTATCCTGTTGGAGCAACTTCTGTCAGGCGTGCAATAAATGGTAAGAGGATTGTCCCTAGCGGCGCTCTCGGGCGGCCGGGCATCGGCCTGCGGAGCGTGGAGGAACGACAGGGGGAAAGGCGGTGAAGGCGGCGAGTGATCGAGGTCGGCCTGGGGTTTTGGGTGCTGTTCCATCTCTTCATCCTCGGGATGCTGGCACTGGATCTGGGCATCTTTCAGCGCCACGCCCACGTCGTGACGAAGAAGGAAGCGCTGACCTGGACGATCGTCTGGGTCGTCTGCGCAGCGGTCTTTGCCGTGGGGGTGCACCGCACGTACGGGGCCCAGAAGAGCCTGGAGTTCGTGACCGGCTACGTGATCGAGAAGGCTCTCAGCGTCGACAACCTGTTCGTATTCCTGGTCATCTTCAGCAGTTTTGCCGTGCCGCCGCAGATCCAGCGGACCGTGCTCCTCTGGGGGTTGTTGGGGGCTCTGGTGATGAGGGCGACTTTCATCGCTGCGGGGGCGGCGCTCTTGCGGCGATTCCACTGGTTGATGTACGGGCTGGGGGCGTTCCTGGTCTACACGGCAGTCGCCTTGGTGACCAAGGAAGAGCAGGAGATCGAGCCCGGCCAGCACTGGGTCGTCCGGTTGGTGCGCCGCGTCATTCCGGTCTCGTCGAAGTACGAAGGCGAGAGGTTCTTCGTTCGCCGGCAGGACCGGTGGATGGCGACTCCGTTGCTGGTCGTTCTGGCCGTGGTGGAATGCACGGACCTGGTTTTCGCGCTCGACAGCATCCCGGCCATTTTCGGCATCACCACGGACACGCTCATCGTGTACACGTCGAACGTCTTTGCTATACTTGGCCTCCGGGCCCTGTACTTCCTGCTAGCCGGCGTCATGAGCCAGTTCCGGTTCATGAAGGAAGGGTTAGCCACGGTGCTGGGGTTCGTGGGCATGAAGATGCTCGTCGAGGATCTGTTCGATATTCCAATCACGTTCAGTCTCGGGTTCATTGCCGCCGCATTGACGATGGCCGTGGTGGCGTCTCTGCGATATCCAGCCGAACGCGCGCTCGATCCCGGCTCGGATGAGACGGTTTCCCAGGATCTCGATCCGTAATGGGTGCCGGCGGCCACGGGTCCTTGCCCGTCCCGATAGAACTGGCGATCCCCATCGCCCTGGTTCTCGTGGTGGTGAACGGTTTCTTCGTCGCCGCCGAGTTCGCGTTCGTCAAGGTCCGCGGCAGCAAGGTCGAAGAAATGCTCAAGGCGGGCCGCCGCGGAGCGGGCTCGGTGCGGGACGTGCTTGCGCAGCTCTCGGAGTACCTGTCGGCCGTGCAGCTTGGCATCACGCTGGCCAGCCTGGCCCTGGGATGGCTCGGAGAGCCGGCCTTTGCGGCGCTGATCGAACCCCTGTTCGAAGGGCTGGGCTGGCTCTCGAAACCCGCGGCCCACTCTGTCTCGCTGGGCTTCGCCTTTCTCGTGATCACGATGCTTCACATCACGGCGGGCGAGCAGGCGCCGAAGACTCTGGCCATCGAGCGCCCTGAGCTGTGCGCCCTGCTCACTGCCAAACCGATCATCTGGTTTCGGCGAGTCTCCTACCCGGCAATCTGGGTGCTGAACGCGACCTCGCTCTGGCTGCTGAGACTGGTCGGGATAACGCCCCAGAGCGGCGAAGACGCGGCGCACTCCGAAGCGGAGCTGCGATTCTTGATGGCCGAGTCGGCGCGCAGCGGAATCCTCTCCACCGGTGAGAAGGACCTTCTGGACAAGGTTTTTCGGTTCAGCGATCGCACCGCGCGCCAGATCGTGGTGCCCGCCGCCGACGTGATCCACCTGTCGCTCTCCAAGCCCTTCGAGGAGAACCTCTACAAAGCCAAGAGCGAGGGCTACACGCGCTATCCGCTCTGCGAAGACGGCCTCGACAGCATCCTGGGCATGATCCACATCCGCGATCTCCTCGCCTCGGAGAAGGATCTCAAGACCAGCCGCGATCTCGTGAAGCTGCGCAGAGACATCCTGATCGTTCCGGAGACCGTGAATGCCCATCGCCTGCTCAATCTCTTCCGGCGCAAGAAAGTGCACATGGCGATCGTCGTCGACGAGTTTGGCGTTACCGTCGGAATGCTGACGCTGGAGGACGTGCTGGAGGAGCTGGTCGGTGAGATCCAAGACGAGTTCGACCCGGTCGAGACGCCGCGCCTGAAGGTCGTTGGCAAGGGCGAGTACGAGGTCGAGGGGACCTACCTGCTGGACGACCTGCGCGAACGTCTGGAGCTCGACGTGGACGATCCGGATAACGTCACGCTGGGAGGACACGTCCAGCGCATTCTCGGACGGATCGCCGAAGTCGGGGACCAGGTGCGCAT
>JACQFU010000082.1 GCA_016199905.1 Candidatus Wallbacteria bacterium | reverse complement strand
GGTGCTGGAGGAGACGCTCGGAGCAGCCGAGCGCGTGCTGGCGGCCAGGGGACTCCCGAGCGAGCTGAAGGAGGCGTTAGCTCAGGCGATGCAGGATGTTGTCGCGCGTACCTTCAGCGGGCGGCTTCGGACCGACGGCTTGGAGGCCGTCGCGGATTTCCTCGCCCGGCAGGCCGAACGGGCCGCGCGGGGAACGGGCGAGGCCGTCGGCGAACGGTCGTTGCAGGTGGCCGTAAACCTCGCCGCCGCGTTCCGTGCGAGGGTCGGCGCGCTGATCGTGAAGGGTGAGCCGCTTCACGCGTTTGTGAGCAAGTACGCTGGCGACGTCGCCGTGGCGCTGGACGACCTTATGGCGTTCACGTACTCGGTCGCCAAGGATGCGCCAACACCGCTGAACCAGGAAGCGATGGAGGCCTTGGCCAGCATCGTCGGACACGCGGGCTTCGTGGAGAAGGCGCTCGACGGCGTGGCCGTGGCCAGGGGAATCGTCACGAATCAGGTGTACACGCTGGCGACGGGGGGAGAAGTCGTCGAGCGACTGTTGACGGCGCTTCAGGCGCCTGCGGCGGGGAGCGGCCGGATTGTGGATCTGGAGCGGATGTCTAGCATCCTCGTGGAGGTCCAGAAGGCCCAGAACCTGGGGAGTGCTTACCCGATCGTGGTTGCGGCCGAGCGTTTCCGGGGAGAAGTGCTGGCTATCGAAAAGAAACTCCTGGGTTTCGAATCGGACGTAGACTTGGTGCTGAGGGATGCACTCATCGAGGTCAAGAACGTAGGGAACATCAATGCTGATCATGTGGCTCAGCTCGGAAACTACGTAGCCCCCCTGATGAACGCTGTCAATCCGCGTGCGAAACGAATTCTCCTGCTGAATCCCCAGTCCACCTTCAAAGATGCCTCCCTGGAGACTCAAATTACGCGCGATCTCGGATTTCAGATCGAACGCGGAGGGCCCTTTCCGCTGGATCCGTGAGCCTATGTCCGTCTTCTACAACACTCTCGTGGTCTGCGAGCTGTCGCCTGGTGCAAAGCCTCACGCCGAGGTCCGACATTTGATTCGAGAACGACTAGACATCAATCTGGAGGTGTCATTCAGGAGACTACCCTACTTCTCCGGCGGAGACCGAGGATGGGTGGTCTCTCGGGGTGAGAGAAGGTTCCAGCTCTTCAGGTTTGACATTTGCACGAGTGGCGGGGGACTCCTGGGCGAATTCGAAAAGGAGTTCCACACCTGCTACGCGCGTTTCGTGGAACTGCTGGCCAAAAGAACGCGAGCCTTGCTCATCATGGGCGATACGAACAGATCGCCTTTTGAAGGCTTGGTGGATGCCCCGGCGCGGATGGCCTGGTGGCGACCGCGGCCCCCAGAAGCAGGTGCAACCTACGAAAGCCACGGTCTCCACC
Source organism: Candidatus Wallbacteria bacterium (assembly GCA_016199905.1). Taxonomy (GTDB): domain Bacteria; phylum Muiribacteriota; class UBA6191; order JACPRK01; family JACPRK01; genus JACPRK01. The sequence continues at coordinate 9,244 of JACQFU010000082.1, read as the reverse complement.
CAGACAGCCTGGCCCGCCTGTCCCCCGAGGAGCAAGACGTCGTCGCCTCCTCGTGGAGGTACGCAATCGACTCGCTGGCCCAGAACCGGCTCGCCGACCTGCGTGGCTGGTTGGTGTACCTCGGACGGCCGCTGGTCGAAGCGTACGGAAGGGAGCGGTTGCGGAAGGGACCGTTCTTCCGAGTCACTCGAGGTCCGTGGTTGGGACTGTTCCTCCATCTCACGCCAGGCCTGTCCGGTGGATATCCGAGCCCGGAGGCGTGGAAGAACAGAACAAGCATCCAAGAACAGCGGCGCTATCTGGGGATCGATCTGTCCTGGTTGGATCGGTACCGCGAAGTGACCGACAAGCTCCGTGTCCCCTTGCCTCCAGAAGATCCTTCTCCAGCCTCGAGTGAAACGCCATGACCCCGCGCTCTTCCACCATCGACCTCATCGCCGAGGCGGAGGACGGCCGCTTCAGAGGCTTCCATCTTGTCGTGGATCATGCCACAATCGCCGACGCCGCCGACTGGTATGTGGGCGGGGGACTGCTTCGTCTGCCCAAGAGACGGAGATGGCCAGCGCGTTCATCGTGCGGCGAGTCTGGTAGCTTTCGCAGCTCGAAGCGCTGGCAGAGCGTCCAGACGATGACCTCCGATTGGGAGTGAACGGAGCGATCGAGCCGGAAGGCGAAAGAAAAGCCCCCGGAGCGGTTGGCCGCTCCGGGGGAAGGATGACACTGACGCCTAGGAGCTAGCGCGGAGTCGAGCCCGGCGGGTAGCTGCCCGTCAACATCTTGTAGGACCGCTGCAGCAACTGGATCGTGTACTTCGCGTTGTGCACGCCTTCGCTCTTGTCGTCCTTGACGAAGGCCCAGTTCCAGGCAGCCTTCATCTGGGTCGGCGTGAGGCCCTCGGCATTCTCCGTGCTCTTGTAGTTCGTCCAGACGTTCACGGGTCCGGTCATCGTGGCCGTTCCCTGGGCGACGTGGACCATTTGCGTCGCGGCCCTCTGAGTCAAGGCGGTATCGAGAAGGGTCATCAGGCCAGTGACCTCGGTCTGGATGCCCTCGACTTTGCCGTTGCCGTCCCAGTCACCGGTCGAGCGGCGATCGAAGGTCGCCAGGGGATTGTTGTCCGAGCCGGTGTGGCAGCCGCCGCAGGCGACAGTCGCGTTCGGCGTGTCGTCATCCTTGTGCATCCTCCAGGTGTGCCCACCCATCTCATTTACGTCACCGGGGCGCTTGTTCGGAGGCTCGACCATATGGCACTGGGTGCACTTGTCCATGACCGCCGTGGTGTGCGCCGAGCTGCCGTAGGACGTCCCGTCCTCGGCTCCGTTGGTGCCGAAGAACATGTCCGTCTGCACGCCATAGTGGGCACCCAAGCGCTTGAAGACCGTCTGGGTCGTGGTGGGCAAGTCGGCAGTGCTCAAAGCCGAACGGCGCGACCGGTGGCAGGCCATGCAGGTGGCGGCGTGTCCCGTGCCAGTGACGACCGTCCCGTTGATGAGCTGGAGGTCGCGATCGAAGAACCGGAGCTGCTTGTCTCTCTCGTCGCTCTTCGGGACCGTTGCCATCGCCGGAATCAACGCGCCGTTGCCGTCGACGACGGAGTTGCGCGTCTTGTGCGGGTCGTGGCACGTGGCGCAGGTGATGGGAGTGGTTCCCGTCGGCCTGTTGCTCGCTGATGCGCTGGTAAAGGTCACGATGCCGGTAGCCGGGAAGGACTCCACCATGGCCACGAAGCCAGGGCCGTTGTGGCAGCCGGAGCAGCCGGCAATCGTGGACGGCTTGGTGCCATTGGCCTCGGATACGACAGCCTTGTGACCCTGCGATCGGTACCACTCAGCCGGCTGGCTGCTGTGGCAGGCGCCGCAGGTCTCGACGGCGAAGTTCTTGCCGATCTTCTGCTTGTTGCCGTTGTGGTTACCGGCCGGGCCGTGGCAGCTCTCGCATTGTACGTTGAACGTGGCCTTTACGACGTCCGGCACGGCGGCGTAGATGGCGGGGCTGAAGGTGGTCGGGAAGCTCCAGTTGTTCGAGCTGATGACGGCGAAGGCGCCGCCGTTGCCCGTACCGTTGAGCACGCTGGGCGTTCGGTCGTAGCCCACGGTGTGGCACTTGAAGCAGGCCTGCGAGTAGTGGGAGAGCGCGGGGTTGGCGCCTCGGTATCCGCTCAGGTGCATTTCCACCTTGTGGGCATGGTAGGTCTGGTTGAACTCCAACGGATCGGTGGAGCCCGCCCTGACCGGATGACAACCCGTGCAGTTGTTCAAGAAGTCGCCCTTGTAGGTGCTGGCGTTGAACCGGATGCCTTTCGACTGCTTGGCCTCCCTGACCTCATGGCCTCGATGCCGTTATCGGAGGCGAACGCGCCTTTGGGTGTTCCACCCAGGAAGAGGCGCACGAGCTGGTTGAACGGAAGTCCCGAGACCAGCAACGTGGTCTGAACGCCGGGCGTGAGCAGGTCCGTGTCCATCGCGTTGGTCACAACCGGAGCGCCCGTGCTGGGGTTCCAGGACACAACGACCGGGACCGAAGGAAGGCTGGGGCTGAGAGTGGTTCCGGAACTGCCGCCACCACCTCCCCCACAACCGGCAACCCCCAGAGCCAAAGTAACTGCCAACAATTTGAAGAGGAGAGTATTCCCTCCGGACCGCGCGAACATCACCGAGAACCTCCTAACCGAACGGCCTCTGCGTCCAGGTGGGGACGCGTGCCGATTGCGACGCGCGGGAGGGCGCAATCCGCGGACCATCCGAACAGACCCGAGTGACACTCGACACCGAAATGTCACAACGCGGTGCGCTATGGCAGCTCTGGTGACAAAGAAAGTTTCGGCGCCATCGGAGGACTAAACTGGCTTCCCCTCCGCCAGGTCGGCCAGGAGGTCCGGCCGTCGAATCATGATCCGGCGCCCCTGCTTTCCGAGCACGCCCTTCTCCACGAGCTTCCGCAAGTGCCGGCTCACCACCTCGCGCGCGGTGCCGATGGCCGAGGCCATCTCCTGCTGGCTGAGCACGCCGGAAATCTCCCGGTCCTTGGGGTCCCCCCCTCCGGCCACGCCGTTGCGCTCGCTCAAGCGGATCAGTAGCCGGGCCAGCCGGCTGTCGACGTCATGCAACGCCAGGTCGACGGCCAGATCCACGCACCGCCGCCTTCCCTGGAACAGCAGGTCCACCACGACCTCGCGCAGGGTCCGGCACTCGCGCATGATCGACTGCCAGGTCGGCCCTCGCACCCAGACCACCCGAGCGGCGGTCAACGCCATCGCCGAGCAGCCGTGCGCGCCGCTTCCCACTTGCCCGCAGCAGGAGCCGATCGCGTCGTGCGCTCCCAGCAGATCGAGCACGATCTCGCGCCCCGAACTGCTCGACCGGAACGACTTGACCCAACCCGACTCCACCACGTAGAAACCGGCCGGCTGCTCGCCCTCGTGGAAAAGGATCTCCTTGGCCCGCAGGTGGCGGCTGAATGCGACGCCGGCAAAGCGAGCCAGCTCCCGGTCCGGAACGTCCTTCAGGCCCGGCACTCGCCTCAGAAAACTTGCGATGTCCATGTCGGCACTCCTTTAGATCGAAGCTGTCTGCGGGTTCGCATTCCGTGGCTGGTAGGCGCAGGCCGGGTCTTCGCCCAGCGGGTCGCCGAAGCGAGCGTAGGCCCGCGCGCGGGAACCGCCGCACAGGTCCGCGTACTCGCAGTTGCCACACCGGCCCGTGAAGGCAGAGCTTCGTATCTGCTTCAGGAGCTCGCTGTTACGGTACGTCTCGACCAGACCGTCCCTACGAATGTTGCCCAGCGCCACGGGTAGAAACCCCGCCGGATAGATGTCCCCGTTGTACCCGACGAACACGATTCCTTTGCCATCACGGGTGCGGGCGCTGCGGATCAACGGGTCGGCCCCGCCAGCGCCCATCTTCTCCTCGAGGCGCCGGCGCAACCTTCCATAGAGCCTCGACAACCCGTACTTGGCAATCGGGTCCTCGCCGGGACCGTCGGCCAGGCGCCAGGTGCAGACGCGCCGGAAGAAGGGCGCCTCAACGGTGCGCACCGTGATTCCGTGACGCGACACGTCATAAAGGAAGTGACAGACTTCCTCATGCTCCTCGGGCGTCAGCTCCCGCACCTCGCTGCCGCGTCCCACCTGGATCAGGAAGAAGACCTCCCAGATCTTCACTCCGATCTCCTTCAGCAGACACGCCAGGTCCGCGAGCTCTTCCACGTTGTCCCGCATCACGGTGGTGTTCACTTGCAATGTGTAGCCGAGCGATACCATCATCCGGAGCGCCTCGAGCGTCTTCGGAAAGTGGCCCGAAACACCTCGAATGCTCTCGTGAGTCCGAGTCTGCGCACCGTCCAGGCTGATCGAGGCCGCTTTGACTCCCAGCTCGCGCATCCGGCGGGCATTCTCCAGCGTCAACAGAGGGGTCACGCTGGGCGACAGCCCAACTGGAATCCCCCGCTCCCGCGCGTAGCCCACCAGCTCGAAAACGTCGGGTCGCATCATCGCGTCCCCGCCCGTCACAATCAGTATCGGCGCCGGCATGCAGGCCCGCGTCGACTCCCAGAACACCAGGATCGGCCGCTCGTCGAAATCGAGCCGCCCCTCGGGCAACTCGACCCCGGCCTCCGGCGCGCGGCTGTCGCTCCCATGAATGTGGAATGGATGTCCCATGACCTTCCTCCGGATGGGCGGTTCGAGGGCGCCCGTGTTCTCAACCGGCTTGGAGGACTCCTTGTCCGGCTGGCCAGCGTGTGGGCGGAACGGTCGCCATGTGCCGCAAGTCACGAGCCAGTTCGCCGCTCGGACCGAACGTCCCCGCCCCTGGCTCAAGTCTTGCGGCCTCGTCCGGTGACCCGATTCACAGTCCATTTTCAGGAGATGCCTGCCATGCCCAACAGCCAAAACCCGGCCCGTCTCAAGGCCTCCGACATCATGGCGACCGACGTCCTCACGGTCCCCTCCGACATGACCCTGCACGGCCTCGCCCTGCTCTTCTCCGAGAACAAAATCACCGGCGCCCCCGTCGTCGACTCCGACAAGAACGTGGTCGGCGTCGTCAGCGAGACCGACCTGGTCCGCCACCAGGCGCAGAGCGGCTACGACAACCGCGACGACTGGTCGTTCTTCAGGACCATGGACGCCGAGGACGTCGAAGCCATGGCCGAAGGATTCCGCATCGAGGAGCTGCCCGACGCCTTGGTTGCCGACATCATGACGACCCATCTGATCACCGCCGGAGAGGATGACACCATCGCCCACCTGGCGGCCCAGATGCTCCATCGCAAGGTCCACCGCGTCCTCATCGTCCGGGAACGCAAGCTCAGGGGCATCGTGACGACGATGGACATGCTCAAGGCCCTCGCCCAGCCACGCCACGATCCGCTGCGCGAACGCTGAACCCTTTCCGACCGGGGCGGCTCCAACAAACCGGAAGGGGTCCGCAGGGCAACGAAGGGGCCCGAGACAGGCGGACAGCTTGTCCCGAAAATGGGAACTCGCGATACATATCATGTCCGCTCGAGGGGCGAGAAGATAAAGCCGCCGAGCCTCTTGTTGCTCTCGCTGGCCTGCGCCCTGGCGCTTGCCGGCTGCCGTCACGAGGAGCCCGCGGCCCAAGCCACCGCCCTGCCCGTGCTCGAGAACGCCCGGCTGGAGAGTGCTGCGCTCCGTGCCGTGCCCGTTGTCGTGGAGGCCGTCGGCACCGTCGCCGCCCGCCGGCGCTCCGTGCTCTCGGCCCGCGTCACAGCCCATGTGACGGCCGTGCTGGTCCGCGAAGGCGACCGCGTGCGCGCCGGTCAAGTCCTCGCCCTGCTCGACGATCGCGACGCCCGGGCCACCCTCGCAGCTTCCGAAGCGTCTCTCGCGGCCGCGCACGCCGGTCTGGCCGAGTCCCGCGCCAGCCTCCGGGCCGCAGGCCGCGCCACAGCCGTCGCGATCGCCCAGGCGAGCCTCGCCGACGCCAGCTTCCGCCGCCAGCAGGCCCTGCGCGAGCGGCGCACCAACACCCCCCAGGAGTACGACGAGGCCGCCTCGCGCCGCACTGCGGCCGCCGCCGAGACCGAGCGCGCCGCCGCGGCCGCCGCAGCCGCCGCGGCCCGCGAAACCCAGGCCGTCTCCGCGATAGCCGAGGCCGAAGCGCGCCTCGCCGCCGCCCGCGCCAACCTCGCCTTTTGCCGCATCTTGGCGCCCTTCGACGGCGTCGTGGCCGCCCGCGCCGCCGATCCGGGCGTCCTCGCCTCCCCCGGCGCCGCCCTGCTCACTATAGAAGAAGAGCGCTACTGGCTGGAAGCCGCAGTCCCCGCGAGCGCCATCGCCTCCGCCTCACCGGGCCGGCTTGTCACGGTGTCGGTGGATGCTTTGAGTTTCACGACCCGGGCCCCCATCGCCGAAATCGTGCCGGCAGCCGAATCCGCCGCGCATACGTTCCTGGCCCGCGTCCCCCTCGACGCGGCCCACGGCGTCCGCTCCGGTCTCTACGGGACGCTCCTCCTCGAGGCCGGCAGCCGGCCGGCGCTGCTGGTCCCGGCAGCCGCACTGACGCGGCGCGGTCAGCTCGAACGGCTCTTCGTTGCCGGCCCGGACGGCGTGGCGCGCATGCGACTCGTCCGCGTCGGGCGCCTCCTCGGCCCCGACCTCGAGATCCTCTCGGGCCTGGGCGCCGGCGAAACGGTCGTCACCTCCGGAGCCGATCGCGCCCTCGACCCCTGCCGCGTCGAGGCCACTCGATGAAGGCCGGCCACGGTCTCATGGAAGGCCTCGTGAGGGCCTTCGTCGACTCCCGTCTCACGCCGCTGCTCGTCCTCTCGACGGTCCTCCTCGGCCTGTTCGCCATCGTCGCCACGCCGAGAGAGGAGGAGCCCCAGATCACCGTCCCGATGATGGACGTCTTCGTCAACCTGCCCGGCGCCTCCGCGGCGGAGGTGGAGCAGCGCGTCTCCATACCGATGGAGAAGAAACTGCTGGAGATCCCCGGCGTCGAGTACGTCTACGGCACCGCGATGCCCGGCACGGCAATGGCCATCGTCCGGTTCTACGTCGGCGAGGACGAAGAGCGCTCCATCGTCAAGCTCTACAACAAGCTCCAATCCAACTTCGACCTCATCCCTCCGGGCGCGTCGCAGCCGCTAGTGAAGCCGCGCTGCATCGACGACGTGCCGATCCTGGCGCTCACGCTCTGGGGAGAAGGCTACGACCACGCCGCCCTGCGCCGTCTGGCCGCCGAGCTGGACGACCAGCTCAAGCAGGTCCCCGAGGTCGCCCAGACGACGCTGATCGGTGGCCGCCGACGCCAGCTGCGGGTCGAGCTGGCTCACGCGCGGATGGAGTCGTTCGGCGTCGATCCCACCTCCGTCGCCGCCGCGATCCGAGGCGCAAACTCGGGCCGCGCCTCAGGCAGCTTCTCGAAGCAGGACTCCGAGGTGCTCGTCGACTCGGGCGGATGGATCCGCGACGCCGAGGAGCTGGGGAGCCTGGTCATCGCGGTGCGAGGCGACCGCCCGGTGCGCCTTCGCGACGTCGCCGCGATCGCCGACGGCCCCGAAGAGCCGCGCGATTACGTCTTCTTCGGCTCGCGCGCCGGCCGCCACCCGGCCGTCACAATCTCCCTCGCGAAGCGCAAAGGAGCCAACGCAGTCGACGTGTCCGATCGGGTCCTGGAGAAGGTGCGCGCGCTGAGGGGCCGGCTCCTCCCCTCCGACGTAGAGGTCTCGGTCACGCGCGACTACGGCGCCACGGCTCGCGAGAAGTCCAACGAGCTGCTGAAACACCTGGCAATCGCCATCGTCAGCGTCAGCCTGCTCATCGCCCTGTTCCTCGGCGGCCGCCCAGCGCTGGTCGTCCTCATCGCCGTGCCGACCACGCTCGCGCTCACGCTCTTCATCTATTACGTCTACGGCTACACGATCAACCGGGTCACGCTCTTCGCGCTCATCTTCTCCATCGGGATCCTCGTCGACGACCCCATAGTCGACGTCGAGAACGTGGTGCGTCACTTCCAGATGGCGCGCAACAAGGGACGCCCGCTGCTCGAGGTGACCGTCGAGGCGGTCAACGAGGTCCGCAGCCCTCTCATCCTGGCCACCTTTGCCGTCATCTTCGCCATCCTGCCGATGGCCTTCGTTCGGGGGTTGATGGGTCCGTACATGCGGCCCATCCCGATCGGCGCTTCCACGGCGATGCTCTTCTCGATGGCCATCGCCTTCGTCGTCACTCCCTGGGCGGCCTACCATCTCCTCGGCGAGGAGACGGCAGGACCTCACGCGAAACACGAAGGCGTCACCGACCGCCTCTACCGGCGCCTGATGGGCAGCCTCATCCACAACCGGCTCCACGGCAACATCTTCCTCGCCTCCGTCGTCGCGCTGATGCTGGCCGCGGCCGCCCTGGTGCCATTCAAGGCCGTTCAGGTGAAGATGCTGCCCTTCGACAACAAGTCCGAGTTCCAGGTCGTGCTCGACATGCCCGAGGGCACGACGTTGGAGCGGACGACGGCCGTGGCGGCCGAGCTGGGCGACCACCTGGCCGGCCTTCCCGAGGTGGTCGATTACCAGATTCATGCGGGGACGTCCGGCCCGGTCAACTTCAACGGACTGGTGCGCCACTACTTCCTGCGCGCGGCTCCGCACCAGGCCGACCTTCAGGTGAACCTGCGCCCGCGGGACGAGCGCCGCGAGCAGAGTCACGAGATCGCCCGGCGAGTGAGACCGGCGCTGCAAGAGATCGCCGCGCGCCACGGGGCGCGACTCAAGGTGACCGAGGTGCCTCCCGGGCCGCCCGTCCTGCAGACGCTGGTGGCCGAGATCTACGGACCGAATCTGGAGGCGCAACTCGCCTATGCCGGGCAGGTGAAGGAAGTCTTTCGCGGCACGCCCGGCGTGGTCGACGTCGATTGGTACGTCGAGGGGCCCCAGCCCAAGCTCGATTTGCGCATCGACCAAGCCCAGGCGGCGTTCGCGGGTATCTCGGCCAAGGGTCTGACGGACGCCGCCGGCATTGCGTTGGGCGGGTTGACGGCCGGTTTGGCCCACCTGGCGCAGGAGAAGGAGGACGTGCCGATCGTGCTGCGCTTGCCGGTCGGCGAGCGCTCCGGCCCCGACGAGCTCGGGCAGCTCGCGCTGATCGGAGACCGAGGCAAGCCAGTGCGCCTCTCGGAGCTGGTGCGCGTCAGCCAGACCTCCGAGCGCCCGTACCTCTACCGCAAGAACCTGCGCCGCGTCGTCTACGTCACGGCAGACGTGGCCGGCGAGATCGAGAGTCCGG
>JACQFU010000092.1 GCA_016199905.1 Candidatus Wallbacteria bacterium | reverse complement strand
ATTCGTAAACTCGTCAGGTGCAGTTCCCTAGTACGACATGAGTACGAACGCAGCGGACAAAAGGTTACCGCACTCTCGTGAGAATTGCAGGGCTATCGGGCTGGACTCACGAGGACGGAGTCGCCCTCTTCGAGGCCGTGCTCTTTCCGCCCAACAGCCCCGAGTTGGACCTCAACCTCCTGGCCGCCGACGAGAAGGTCTGGAGCTTCGAGGATGCCGGAGTGAGCCCGCCCGCCGTGGCGCTGGTGGCGGCCTACCTCCGGGAGCAGCCGCAGTTGGTCGTGCTCTCCGGGCGCGACCTGCGAGCGTCACGACGGTTCTGGGTGGCGCTGCTGGGGCAACTCGCCGGCCAAGGGCGCAAGGTGCTCGCCTTCGAGAAGAGCGGCGAGACCGAGATCCCGGGCGTCTTTCACCACGCGATGGCCGGCGCAGGCGAGGGCCGGCAGCCGCTGTTCACGGACGCCGGCCGCGGCGCTTTCCTCGCTTCCCGCTCCGAGGTGCTGGCCGTTCGCACCGAGGAACTTCCCAGCGACGCTGCTTATCTAGCCGAACTTTCCCGCCAGGACATCACGGTGACGCTCTGCGTCACGGCCCCCTCCCCCTTTGCCGCGCTGAGACGTTTGGAGCAGGCCAGCCATTCCACGCTGTCGAGCGGCCTTTACGTGACCGCCTATCGCGTGGCCCGCCTTTGCCCGTTCTGCAGGCAAGGCTACCCGATCGCCGCCGCGGGCTTGCCTCGCGGGTTTCAGGCGCTGGCCGGCAAGATCGCCCACCGCTCGCCCGGGTGCGATGGTTGCCAGTTCAGCGGACAATTCGGTTGGGTCCACTTTTACGAGGCGCTTCGACTGGACGGCGAGCGGCTGGACCGCGACGGAATCGACTTCTACTCCCGGCCGCTGAAGGAGTACTTGCTGGAGGAGGGTCTGCTGGTCCCGGCGCTCCCCGATGCGCGGCGGGCGCTGTTGTCGGGCACCATCGGAATCGACGAGTACCTGGGGCTGGCGAGTCGGGAGTAGTTGCCCTTCGGTCCCCGGCCTTGGGGCCCGGGTTCGCGTCCGACTCTGTAGTATCCTCGGTGCAATGACACCGTTTCGCGCCCTGTGCGCCAGGGAGATCGGGGCGGCGATCGGGAGCCCGGGGACCTGGCTGCTGCTGGCCGGGTTCCAGTTCCTGACCGGGATCCTGTTTCTGATGGTCGTGGCCAACACGGGGACCTCGGTCCTGGCGCCGCTCTACTACGACGTTGGGGTGCTGTTCCTGTTCCTGGCGCCCATGCTCACGGCCTCGAGCTTCGGGGCAGAGTGGCGGGACGGGACGATGGAGCTGTTGCTCACCAGCTCGCTTGGGCCGCGACACATCGTGCTGGCGAAGTATTTTGGCGCCCTGGCCGTGCTTTTGGCGGCGGCGGCTTCGACCCTTCAGTTCCCTTTCTGGGCCTCTCTTTTCGGGCACGTCGACTTGGGAGCATCGGCGGCGGGGCTGGCAGGTTGCGTGTTGCTGGCCGCGGCGATGGCGGCGATCGGCACCTTTGCGGCCGCCGCGACTCGCTCTGCGCCGGCAGCGGCCGTGCTTGGGTTCTCGGCCACGCTGTCGTTCTGGTTTCTCCACAGCCTGGGACTGGCCATCGGGATCGAGGAAGGCGGCCTGACGGACCGCTTCAGTTTCTATCTGCGGTTCAGCCCTTTCACGCGGGGGATGTTCGACACGGCCGACGCGGGGTTCTTCGTGCTGGTCGCGGTGGCGTTCCTGGTGCTTGCCGCCTCCGGGCTCGAGGCGGCCCGCTCGGCCCGATCATGATCGGAGCGCGGATTGCGGCGTTGGCGCTGATGGCGTCGCTGGCGCTGCTGCTTTCCGGCCTGGTGGCGCTGGCGGCAGGCCTGCACGGTGGCGTGCTGGTTTGGTCGGGCCTGGCGATGTCCGCCGGGGCTGCGCTGGCCGCTCGCGATACGCTGGCGCCCGGGGCGTTCGGGCGCGGCTTGATGCTGGCGCTCTACACGGCGCTGTGCCTGGCCATACTGGCCGTCGTCGACGGTTTGATGGAGCACCGCCGCGCGCGCTACGACTGGACGCAAGACCGGGTGTTCACGCTTTCGGACATCACGCGCAGGGTCCTGGGCAACCTGCAGGGCGACGTGCAGCTCACCGTGGTGTATGGAGCGTCGTCGCCGGGCCGTCATCTGGCCCGCGACCTCTTGAAGCAGTATCAGCTGGCGTCGTCTCGCCTTCGCGTTCGCTTCCTGGATCCGGATCTGGAGCCATCGGAAGCGCGTCGCTTCGGCGATGCGGTGCAAGGGGGAATCGTGCTGGAGCATTCCGGCCGGCGCAAGGTCGTGCATCGCGTCGAGGAGCGCGAGCTGACGCTGGCGATGAATGCCTTGGCGTCGCGCGAGCAGGCCGTAATCGCATTCCTGGCGGGCCCAGGGCAGCCGTCGCCGGACGACCGTGGGGTGCTTGGGTACACGCTGGCCGCCGCGGCGCTCGAGAAAGAGAACTACCGGGTCGTTTCGGTCGACTCCGCTCAGGCAGTCGTGGGGACGACACCGGTGCTCTTGATCGTCCCTTACGGGAAACGGGACTTGAGCGGCGAGGCGGCGACAGGTATCGAGGCGCTTCGTCTTCGCGGATCTTCGGTGCTGTTGCTGGCCGAGCCCGGCGAGGAGCGGCCGATCCTGCGAGGGATCGTCGAGAAGT
>JACQFU010000091.1 GCA_016199905.1 Candidatus Wallbacteria bacterium | reverse complement strand
GTTCCGAGTTGTTATATCCAAAGCGTCCGGTGACTGCGTTGGCGCGATTCAGTCTATCCGGACGAACCGGTGTTTGCCTAGCTGCACGACCATTCCGCGCCGCGGGGCGAGCTCGGCCTTGTCGTCGGTGGCCTTTTCGCCGTCTATCTTCACGGCGCCGGCCGCTATCTGCCGCCGGGCGTCGCTGCCGCTGACGCCGAAGAGCCTCGTCACCAGCTTCACGATCCAGACGGACGCCTCGCCCAGCTCGGCCAGCGCCACACCCGGCATCTTCTCGGGGGCCTCGTGCTTGCGATGCACGCGCGCAAACTCCTCGGCCCCTCTTCGCGCGCCCGCCTCGCCGTGGTAGGTCGACACGATCCGGGCCGCCAGCTCCTCTTTCACCCTCATCGGATGAAGTCGGTCCTCCGCGACCTCTCGCTTCAACTCTTCCACTCTCGCGGCCGTCCGGTCCGTCAGCAGCAGCATGTACTTCCACATCAGCGTGTCGGAGACCGACATCAGCTTGCCGTACATCTGCTCCGGCGCCTCGTCGATCCCCACCGTGTTCCCGAGACTCTTCGACATCTTTTGGACGCCGTCGAGCCCTTCCAGGAGCGGCATCGTCAACACGATCTGAGGCCGCTGCCCGTGCGCCCGCTGCAGATCGCGCCCCACCAGCAGGTTGAATTTCTGGTCTGTCCCGCCCAGCTCCACGTCCGTCCGCATCGCCACCGAGTCGTAACCCTGCATCAGCGGATAGAACAACTCGTGGACGTGGATGGGCCGCCCCTCGCGGAAGCGCTTGGCGAAGTCGTCGCGCTCCAGCAACCGCGCCACGGTGTACTGCGCTCCCAGACCGATGACGTCGGCAAAGGTCATCGGCCCCAGCCACGTGCTGTTGAAGTCGATCCGCGTCTTCTCGGGGTCGAGGATCTTGTGGATCTGCCGGGCGTAGGTCTGGGCGTTGGCCGCGATCTCCTCGGGCGTGAGCTGCTTGCGCGTCTCGGAGCGGCCGGTGGGATCGCCAATCCGGCCGGTAAAATCCCCGATCAGGAAGTGGACCTCGTGACCCAGACGTTGAAGCTCGGCCATCTTCCACAGCACGACCGTGTGCCCCAGGTGGATGTCCGGGGCGCTCGGGTCGGCGCCCAGCTTTACGGCCAGCGGCTTGCCGTCCTTGCGCCGCTGCTCCAGCCGGGCGCGAAGCTCCGAGGATTCGATCAGGTCGACGGCGCCTTTGGCGAAGACCGCCAGCTCCTCGTCGACGCTCAGGTCGGGCGCGTTCGGGGGGACCATCGCGTCAGTTCTTCTTCAGGGCCCTGGCCATCGTGGCGCCGATCTCGGCCGGGCTCTCGCAGACTTGGATGCCGGCTCGCTCCATCGCTTCCATCTTCTCCTTGGCCGTGCCCTTTCCGCCGGCGATGATGGCGCCGGCGTGGCCCATGCGGCGGCCCGGAGGCGCGGTGCGGCCGGCGATGAAGCCGACGACGGGCTTGCCGAAGCCCTCCTTGATGAAGGAGGCGGCCTCCTCCTCGGCGCTGCCGCCGATCTCGCCGATCATCACCACGGCCTCGGTTGCAGGGTCTGCCTTGAAAAGCTTCAGCACGTCCAGGAACTGGCTTCCCACGACCGGGTCGCCCCCGATCCCCACGCAGGTCGACTGGCCCAGCCCCTGGGCCGTGAGCTGCGCAACCGCCTCGTAGGTGAGAGTGCCGCTCCTGCTGATGACGCCGACGGAGCCTTCCTTGTGGATGAAGCCGGGCATGATTCCGACCTTGCAGCGACCCGGCGATATGACGCCCGGACAGTTGGGACCGATCATCCGGGTGCTCGTGCCGCGCAGGTGGTTCTTCACCCGCACCATATCGAGAGAGGGGATGCCCTCCGTGATGCAGACGACAAGCTCGACGCCGGCGGCGGCCGCCTCCAGCACCGCGTCGGCGGCGAAAGCGGCTGGCACGAAGATGACGCTGGTGTTGGCGCCGGCCTGCTCCACGGCGTCCTTCACCGTGTTGTAGATGGGGATGCCCTCGAATTTCTCACCGGCCTTGCCGGGCGTCACGCCGGCCACCACGTTCGTGCCGTACTCCACGGCCTGGCGCGTGTGGAAGCTGCCCTCGGAGCCGGTGATTCCCTGCACTACCAGTCGGGTTCTGCGATCTACCAGGATGCTCATGTCCTCGAGTCCCTTTCCGATTCAAAAGGTCCGTTCACTTGCTCGACGCAGCCGTGGCCAACGCCACGACCTTCCGCGCTGCGTCCGCCAACCCCTTGGCCTGCTCGATCTTCAGTCCCGAGCCCGCCAGGAGCTTCTCCGCTTCAGCTGCATTCGTCCCCTCCAGCCGGACCACCACCGGGATGTCCAGCTCCACCTTCCTCGCCGCCTCGATGACGCCGCTGGCCACGCGGTCGCACCGCACGATGCCGCCGAAGATGTTGATCAGGATCGCCTTTACCTTCGGGTCCGAGCGGATGATCTTGAAGGCGCTCTCCACGGATTTGGCGCTCGCCCCGCCGCCCACGTCCAGGAAGTTGGCGGGTTCGCCGCCCGCGAGCTTGATCAAGTCCATCGTGGCCATCGCCAGCCCTGCGCCGTTGACCATGCAGCCCACGTTGCCGTCCAGGTGGATGTAGTTGAGCCCGTGCTCCGACGCGGCAACTTCCAGCGGGTCCTCCTCCGACAGGTCGCGATAGGCCAGGTTGTCCTTGTGGCGGAAGAGGCCGTTGTCGTCCAGGTTCAGCTTGCAGTCGAGGGGCAGCACCTGGTGTTGCCGGGTGAGCACGAGCGGGTTGATCTCGGCCAGGCTCGCGTCCTCGCCGTTGACCACGCGCAGCAGGCCGGCCACGATCGCCGTGAAGGGCCGCACGGCCTCTTGCGGGAGCTCCAGCTTGTAGGCCAGCGAGCGCGCCTGGAAGTCGCAGAGGCCCGTGCCGGGAGAGATGTGCTCGCGGAAGATCTTCTCGGGTGTGCGCGCGGCGACTTCTTCGATTTCCATTCCGCCCGCGGGGCTGGCCATCAGCACGAGCCGCTCGCGAGCGCGATCCAGCACGACCGCAAGATACAGTTCGCGCTCGATCTCGAGGCATTCCTCGACCAGCAGCGTCTGAACCTTGCGGCCGTCGGGTCCGGTTTGTGGCGTGACCAGCGTCATCCCGAGCATTTTTCCGGCCAGCTGGGCCGCCTCTGCCGGTGTCGACGCCAGCTTGATGCCGCCGCCCTTGCCCCGCCCGCCGGCGTGGATCTGGGCCTTGACGACGACCTTGGGCGCGGCGAGCTGCTTGGCGACTTGCTCGGCCTCCTGGGGCGTGCGCGCGATCCCGCCGCGGGGCACGGGCAAACCGTACTTCTTCAGGATCTCCTTGGCTTGATACTCGTGGATCTTCAAGTGGGTCCTCCGTGTGGTGTGCTCAGCTCTTGGGGTTGTCGAGCTTCTGGATGCGTCCGCGCACCTCGTCGAGCTGCAGACTGGAAGGGTAGGCGATGAGATAGTCCTTCAACCACTTCGAAGCCTTGGCGGGGCTTTTCAGCGCCTTCTCGTAGAGGTCGGCTAGCGCCAGCATCGCCTGGGGCGCTCGCGCGCTGTCGGCGAACTTCTGCACGAGCAGCTCGAAAGACTTCGCAGCATCCTCGGCCTTGCCCTGAGCGCGTTGCGCTTGGCCCTGGAGGAACAGGAACTCGTCGGCCAGCGAGGCCGGGATCTTGTTCGGGTCCAGCGAGGCCGCCGTTTGCGTGTAGCGGTCCATCAGCCCCAGGTCCAGGTAGTGGGACAGCTGGAAGTAGGCGCGCACGAAGGGTTGTTCGTCCTTGCCGACAGGGTGCGTCGTGAGGAACAGGATGCCTTCGAGGGCGTCGTTGGCGGTCGCGTTCCCCGTGTCCTCCATCGTGATGGAAGTGAATCGCTCCATTGCCTCCTCCAGCCGGCCCTCGAGTCTCGCGAGGTAACCCAGCAGGAAGATCGCCTGGAACCGGACGTCGTTGCGCGGCACCTCGACCAGGCCCTCCAGTACTCGGCGGGCGGAGGCGTAGTCGAGCGTGCCCAGGGCGGCCCGGGCCGACGACAGAAGCCAGACGGGACGGTCCGGAGAGGCCGGGTTGGCGGCGGCCAGCGCCTCCAAGACGATCCGCGCGTCGGCGTAGCGGCGCAGGTCGTCCAGCAGAATCTGGCCGCGAAGCGCCTCCCCTCGGGTGACGAAGCCCGGCCCGGCCTTGGTGGCCTTCAGCTTGTCCAGGCTCGCCAAACCGGCCGTGGGATTGCCGGAAGCTCGAAGCGCCGCGGCCTGTGCCAGGTACGTGTCCCACAGATCGGAATCGGCGGCCGTTCGGGTCAGATAGTCGAAGACCCGCAGCGCCTCGTCGTGGCGTGCTGAGGCTTCGAACTCCACCCCATAGCCCAGCAACTCCCGGGGGATCGGGCGGAACGCGTCGCAGAGGTGATCCACCAGAGACTGCACTTCCGGCCCGAACCCGCGGATGCGCAGGACCTCGTCGGCGAGGAAGTAGTACTCGGGCAGCCGAGGCGAGACCAGCACGGCAGCCTGCAGGCGGGCCGCGCAACCCTTGTAGGCCGCGTCGCTGGACCGGGCCAGCGCTACCAGCGGCTCCCGGACGGCTTCGAAGTTGCCGGGCGCCATCTCGAGGTATTCCTGGCAGGCCGCTTCGAAGTTTCCGAGGGCCGTCTGGCACTCGGCCGTCTCCTTGCGGAAGAGGTTCGGATCGGCCAGAGCGCGGCGTCCCTGAAAGAGCACGTCGAGTGCCTCCTTCTTGAAGGCGTGGTCGAGAAGCACGCGCGCCAGCCAGGCGTGGCTCTCAGGCGAGGTGCCTTGCGTGGTGAGCAGTTTGCGCCAGGTCGCCTGGGCGCGCGCGACGTCGCCTTGAGCCAGGTAGAGCTCGCCCAGCTTCTCGTAGTTCGGGCCCTTGGCCGGGGCCAACGCGATCAACTTTTCGTACAACGCGATCTGACCCGGAAGGTCCTTCAGCGCCTTTGACACCTCGACCAGCTTCGCAAGCGTCTCTTCGACGGGCGGGGCCTTCTCCAGATACAGCTTGGCGCGCTTGAAATCCTGCGCCACCAGGAACATCGTGCCCAGGATGCGGGCTCTCTCCAGGTTGCCGTCGAAGCCCTTTTCCCGCTCGCCCAGGTACGAGGCCAGCAGCCCGGCATCCTTGAGAATGCTCGCCAGCAGGCCCAGGTTCCTGGAGATCGGGTACTTCTCGAGCAGCTCGATGGCCTTCTCGGGGTGACCCGAGCGAACGTGGGCAAGCGCCAGGTCCTTGATGTGCGACGAGTCGGGCTGCGGATCGGCCGCAAGCGCCGCCTCCAGCGCCGACACCAGTCCCGGAAAATCGTGCATCCGGTCCAGGATGTCGAGCTCGCGCTGCCGGGCCTTCGCCGCAAAGACGTTCTGCGGG
>JACQFU010000090.1 GCA_016199905.1 Candidatus Wallbacteria bacterium | reverse complement strand
GCTGGCCGCGACGGCGTCGCACACGGCGCCCAGGTGCGGGAGGTTCCCGTTCAGGAGCAGGTCGTTGCAGCTGAACTGCTCGATGCCAAAGCGCTCCAGGTGCGCGCGCATCTCGGCCACGATGTGGCCCACGCCGCGGTGACGGAATCCCGGCCACAGGATGCGTTCGTAGCACATCGCGCACTTGCGGACACAGCCCCGGCTGGTGAGGAAGGGCAGGATGCGCTTCTGGTAGATCGAGAGATCGAACTCCTCGAACGTGGGCGCCGGAAAACGGTCCAGATCGGGTTGCTGGGGCCGCGCGCGGTAGGGCAGTTCGCGACCGCCCGAACGCCAGGCGATGGCGCCGGGGATCTCCGTCAGCGGCGCTCCGGCAAGATGGGCGGTGACGACGTCGAGCAGCGTCTCTTCGCCCTCGCCCTCGACGAACACGTCCACCCGATCCAGGTGGTGCTGGATCTCCGCGGTGCTGTCCATCTCGTTCATCCCCGTGGGCCGGAAGCCCGTCAGGCCGATGGTGCGCGGGTCCGGCGGCGCGTGCAGCCGCACGCTCGGGCCGCCGAAGACGATCAGCTTGTCGCAGCCCCTCGCTCGAAGCTGCTCCACCAATCCCAGGGTGAAGTTGACGTTGGCGCTCTGGCAGCTGAACCCGATCGCGGAGGCCGGGCTATTCAGGAGTGAATCGATGAACTCGGACAGATACTGCGTCGTGGCCGGAGGGAAGACTCCGTCCAGGATGGCCGGGCGGGCCCAGAAATCCGACGTGGTCAGGTCCCAGTAACGGCGGTACTCGGGGTCGATCCGGCTGTACAGCTCGGCGTTGAAGTCACGCACCCGCGTGCGGACTCCGTGGGTCCTCAGGTAGGTCGACAGATACGCCAGAGCCAGGTGCGGGCATTCCGTGCGCCACGGCGGGCAGACGACCAGCTCGACCTGGGGCTCCGCGTGCGCCGGCGCGGAAGCGTCCATCACCTCGCAAGTATAGTGCGGATGCGGGGAGGGCGCCAGGGGAAGGGATGGGGCCCGATCGCCGGGCCAGGGTCTGCTGTCGCTCGCCTACCGGTCCCATCGACCGTCGGGGCCCCGCGTGTACCCCAGTTGGGTGAGCGCCAGCGCCCCGGCCGGGCCGCGACCGGTCGCCAGCGTGAACGCCACGTGCGCGTGGAGGCACTTGACGCGCTGGGCGTCGGTCACGCCCCCGACCCCGCGGACCGGCGCCAGATAGCGCCCCGGGTCCAACTCGGGCAGCTCCCGGCGGAAGAAACTGTAGAGCATCCGCCGGTACAGCTCCTGCGAACGCGCGAAGGCGCGGGCCAGCGACGAGTCGGCGGCAAGGGTCTCCTGAATCCGAAGGACGCCTCCCTCGGACTCCATGGCCGATATCTGCGCCAGCAGCTCCGGGCACGTGATCCAGTAGAGCGTCGTCGACACTCCTCGGCCGTAGAAGCCGACCACCACTCGCGGATGGCCCTCCGGACAGCGATCCGCCACGGCCAGCGGCTCGTAGCGAACTTGCCTCAGCGCCCCGGCCACGAACTCCCGATCGGTCGCGGCGAGCCGGACCTCCACCTCCAACCAGGCCGGACTTCTGCGGCCCCTTTCCTTTCTCACGATCTCCCATCATGCCCCATCGGACCGAACAAGGTGGTTCTGACCCCACGTGCGGCCGTGGCGCCATGCCCCGCAACCATGCTACACTCCCGCGACCCGTCACCGTCCCCGGGTTTCGCGTCCCCTCGGCGCACCCGACTGCCCCCAAGGAGGAACCGAACCATGACAGCCGCTCTGCGCCAGCAAGTCGAGGCGTTGCTGCCCTGGGTCGATCGACCTGCCCGCTACATCGGCGGCGAGTTCAACTCGATCTCCAAGGACCCGGCCGGCAAGCTCCGGTTCGCCTTCTGCTTCCCCGACGTCTACGAGATCGGGCAGTCCCACATGGGCCTCGTCATCCTGTATCACCTGCTCAACGAGCAGGACTGGATCTTCTGCGAGCGCGCCTATCTGCCGTGGGTCGACATGGAACAGGCGATGCGCCGCGAGAAGATCCCCTGGTTCACGCTGGAGAGCTGCACCTCCTTGGCCGAAATGGACGTCGTGGGATTCACGCTTCCTTACGAGATGCTCTACTCCAACGTCGTGAATGGCCTGGACCTGGCCGGCATCCCGATCCACCGCCGGGACCGCACCGATGGCCATCCGCTGGTCATCGCCGGCGGCCCTGGCACCTACAACCCGGAGCCTGTCAGCGACTTCATCGATCTGTTCGTGATCGGCGAGGCGGAGGAGCTGGTCCTCGAAATCTGTGCCATCGCCCACAGGCGCGACCTCTCCCACACCGAGAAGCTCGATCTGCTCTCGCGCGTTCCCGGTTGCTATGTCCCCTCCAAGGTCGAAGTCGTCTGGAAGCCCACCGGCGAAATCGAATCCTTCAAGTCGGAGGTCCCTCTCCCCGTGATGAAGCGGATCGTCGCCGACGTCGATCAGGC
Organism: Candidatus Wallbacteria bacterium; assembly: GCA_016199905.1. GTDB lineage: Bacteria > Muiribacteriota > UBA6191 > JACPRK01 > JACPRK01 > JACPRK01. The sequence goes on along the minus strand of JACQFU010000090.1, from coordinate 6,049 downwards.
CTACTTCCCCACCAAACCGCTGGTCCCCTTCCTGCAGGTCATCCACGACCGCGCCAATCTGGAGGTGCATCGGGGCTGCGTCCACGGCTGCCGGTACTGCCAGGCCGGCATGCTCTATCGGCCCCAGCGCGAAAAGAGTCTCGAAACCCTTACGCGCCAGGCCGAGGACGTCATCAAGAACACCGGCTTCCAGGAGATCGGCCTCTCGAGTCTCAACACCCCCGACAACACGCAACTGGTTCCTCTGATCAGGAACCTCACGAAGTCCTTCGAGGAGAAGAAGGTCGCCGTCGGCCTTCCGTCGCTGCGCGTCGACAGCTTCTCGGTGGGGTTGGCCGATTCTCTCAACAAGGCCAAGAAGACTCAGATCACGCTCGCCCCCGAAGCCGGCAGCCAGCGGTTGCGCGACATCATCAACAAGAACATCTCGGAGGAGCAGATCCTCAACACCGTGAAGTCCGTGCTCGACGCGGGTTGGCGGGAGATGAAGCTCTACTTCATGCTCGGTCTGCCCGGCGAGACCGACGAGGACTTGGTCGAGATGGCGGAGCTGTTCAAGAAGATCATCCACGTGTCGAAGGGCTACCCGGGGCGCGGGCTCTTCATCACGACCACGCTCTCCAGCTTCGTGCCGAAGCCTCACACGCCCTTCCAGTTCGTGAAACAGTTTCCGAAGGATGTGCTGGAACGGCGCATCCGGATCCTGCGCGATCGGGTCGACCCTCACCGCGTGAAGCTGCGCTGGCGCGAATTCGAACTGGGCGAGATGGAGGCCATCTTCAGCCTGGGCGGCCGGGAGCTGGGCGCCGTCATCGAGCGTGCCTGGCAGCTGGGATGCAAGTTCGATGGCTGGACCGACCACTTCAAGTACGATGTCTGGGTCCAGGCCTTCCGCGACTGCGGCATCGACCACGAGCGCTACTGCTACACCGAGAAGACCGACCAGACGATCTTCCCCTGGGAGGTCGTCAGTTGCGGCGTGACGAAGGAGTGGCTGTGGCGCGATCTCGCTTCAGCCTGGAACCGGGACTCCAAGCCGAACTGCTTCTTCGACAAGTGCAGCGACTGCGGCGTCTCCGAGTCCTTCGACTGCTAGCGGTCGGGCGGCTCCGGCAGGTTCGGAAAGGTCCGCTCGTAGGGCAGCGGGGCCAGCGCCGCCTCCCACTCCCGGCGAGTCAAATTGCGCACGGCGTTTCTGGCCGCCGACTCGAGCAGCTCCTTGGGAGTGGCCGGCCAGAGGCGCACGAACCCCTTATCGCTCGCGGCGACGACGTGCTGTCCGTCGTCGCTGAAGGCGACTCCGGTGGCGCGAAAAGACTGAGTCCCGAGCGCGCTCGGATGCTCGCCTGGGTCGTTCAGCGACAGGTCCCACAAGATCGGATCGTCGCCTTGACCAATCGTCACCAGCATCCGTCCGTCCGGGCTTCCGGCGATCTGGTCGATCTCGCTGGAGTGCTTCTTCAGCACGAGCGATTCCAAGGAGAGGTCGGCGAGTTTCCAGAGCCGCACGTCGCCGGACCGCCCCCCCGTGACGGCCCATTTGTCGTCCCGCGTCATGTAGACGGCCGTGACTCCCAAGGCGTGGGCCTGCATTGTCACGCAGGCGGGCTTTCCGCCGTCGGTGCGAAACTCCCAGAGCATCGCTCCGCCTTCGGAACACCCTGCCAGGAGCCGGGTTCCGTCCGTCCCGAAAGCCAGTTGCGTGACAACTCTCGAATGGCAATCGAGCTCGACGGGCGGTGTCTCCGGAGCTTCCAGGTTCCACAGCCGCAGCGATTTGTCGCTGCCTGAGGTGGCCAGCAGCTTCCCGTCGGGCCTCATGGCGAGCGCGACCACGGTTCCGTGGTGGCCGGGTAAAGTCGCAGCCAGTACAGCGGCCTGGGGGCCGGGCTTGCGGAAGAGCCGCACCGACCCGTCCGGTTGGGCGCACGCCAGCAGCTGACCTCGCGGTTGGAACGCGATCGCCGCCGTCGACGGCAGAGCCCCGCCGCTCACTGCCGGGCTGCGGTCTGCGGAGGACGCTTCCAGATCCCACAGCTTGGTTCCGCTCCTGGAGTTGGCCGTGGCCAGCCATTTCCCATCGGAGCTGAAGGCGAGACTCTCGATCGACTCCACGCCTTGACGCACGAGCGTGGCCCGGGCCTGCGGCCGCCTCTCCATGTCCCACAAGAGGGCCGCGCCCTGACGAGTAAGCGCTGCAACGAACCGGCCTCTTGGCCCGAATTCGATGGAGCTCAGCGGTTCGCCGATACCACGAAGCTCTCGCCGGTGATAGGCCTCACGGGCCAGCGACAACTCCCAGAGCGTCGCCGTGGGCGAGTGGCTTGCAGTTGCCAGCCACTTGCCATTGGGGCTGAAAGCCATCGCCGTCAGCTCCGCGCCTTGCATGGTCAGGACCGTGTCGGCGACGCCCGGTTCCTCGCTGTTCATGTCGTACAGGCGCAGTTCGTGTTCCCTTCCTCCGACAGCCAGCCAGCGTGAATCCGGGCTGAAGGCCAATCCGGTCGGAGGAAGCACGAACCCCAGCAGCCGCACCGGCTTCTCCGAGGAGGCCTTCGCTCTCAGGTTCCACAGGCTCGGCTCGAGATCGCCCTCGGTCAGCGTCACTGCCCACGCCCCGTCGGCGCTCGCGGCCACGGTTCGCACCGATCGACCACCGTTGGAGAGCACCCGCGTCGGTCTTGGCTGCGGCGATAGATCCCAGACTCTCGCGGTGCCGTCGGCGCTGGCAGTGTAGAGATGCTCTGCCCTGGCGCCGAAGACGACCTTCTTCACCCAGTCCAGATGCCCCGTCAGCACTCGCGGAGGCGAATGGAGGTCCCCCACGTCCCAGACCCTGGCGCAATCGTCGGCGGCGCCGCTGGCCAGAAACCGCGAATCGGCGCTGAACGCCAGCGTCAGCACGGGCGCAGTGTGGCCTTCAAGCAAGAGGGCTGCCGGCGCGGGGGCTGCCGGCGGGATGGCCCACAGCCGGATGCACTTTTCACCGTCGCTGGTGGCCAACCACTTGCCATCGGGGCTCAAGGCACTGGCCGAAAGAACGGCGTCCTTGGCCCGCAGGTCGACTCGCACGATCCTGTTTGTTGGCTGCAGCGAGCAGAGATGGGCCCCGCTCGTGGGACCGAAGGCAACCACCTCGTTTCCCGAGGCGGCGAACCCGACGCCGGTGACCGGTCCATCTAGCCCCAGCCGCAGAGGCGGTGGAACGGGATCGGGCTGCTCGACCTCCTAGATGCGAGCCGTTCGGTCCAGGCTCCCGGTGACCACGCGTTTGCCGTCGCTGCTGAACGCGATGCTCTCGACGAAGTCCTCGTGCCCCAGCAGCGCTCGGGCGCCGTAGCGTTCCTCACAGGAGCGAAGCACCTGCTCGGCGCGCAGGATTCGCGCTCCATCCGGGGAGCGGCGCATCGCCTCTGTGGCCAGCGCGATCGCCGCGTGCGCCTGGCCCACTCGCAGGGCGTCGGCGGCCCGGAACGTCAAATCGCGTTCGAGCGCGATCTGGCCCTGCCGGATGACTTCACCCTTTTCGGCAAGAAGGCTCTGAGAGACTCGTCTCGCCTTTCCCCAGTAGGAGACGGCAAGGACTGCCATCGTGATCGCCAGTCCGCAGACGCCCGTGAGCACGCGAGCCTGCCTCCGCAGCCGGCCTGCCGCAGCGGCCTCGGCACGGATCAAGGCAAGCTCGTGATCGTGGGCGGCTTGCTGTTCCCGGGCGGCAGCCTCGGCTGCGGCGCGACTCTGGTCGATGTACTTGCGGCTCGGTTCGGGCAGGTCGTCACGGAATCGTTCCAACCATCGGCAGGCCTCGTCGAGCGCGGGGCCCGACAACAGAAGGCTGGGATGCTGCCCGAGCCGGCCCCACTCCTCCAGGGCGTTCTCGAGTCGCATCTTCCAAAGGAGGAACTCGCCGTTGGCCTCGAGCCAGTTCCGCAGGCGGGGCCAATTCCCCAGCAGCGCCTCGTGCGCGATACCGACCAGAGGGGTGCCGTCCTGGGAACGCGTGGTCACGAAGAGGCGGGCCGTCACGAAGGCATCCACGAACTTGCGCGTCTCGGGGCCGGCCGCGACCGTGTCGTAGGGGACGCGTACGCCGCTGGCGGACATTTTCGCGCCGGCTTCCATCCGCACCAGCCGCCGCATCACGGAGGGCATCGCGGCTTGCAGCTCAAGGGCCAGCGACGCGAAGACCTCCTCGGCGCGCCGGGCGAGGGCCCCCTCCAGGCCGCCCATGGTCTTGTAGGCGGCCAGCGTCAGGACCCCCTTGTCGGTGCGCGTCTTGTAGAGCTCCTCGAGCGCGAACTCCAGCAGCGGAAGCGACTCCGGGCTCTTCATCGCAGCCTCGAGCAACCGGTCGGCCAGCCCGGTCCCGGTCAGGGGCGCGTCCTCGAACCGCAGCCCGGCCATCCGGGTCGGCAGGCCTATGATCTGGGCGATCTCCCCGGCCCCGGGCGGTAAGAGGTCGTACTGGCCCTTGCCCTCCTTGAGTGCCACGAGCTCCGGAAGCGATTGGCAGTGCGGGTAGAAGTCGCTGCGCAGCGAGGCGAGGACCCAGACCATGCCGCTTCGGGCGAGTCGAGAGATGCACGAGATGAAGTCGGTCCTGTTGATGTCGGTCAATTCGGCCATGGCGAACAGCTCTTCGAATTGATCGAGCACCAGTACCAGGCGCGCTTTCGGCAGGGCAGGAGCGACTGCGACCTCGCCCGCCACCACCCCCAGCGCGTCGCGGAGAAGCTCCAGGAAGGCGGCCCCGTGGATCGCCGTGGAAGGGGCGGCCAGCAAGCGGGCCAGACCGTGCGCGTCGAGCTGGGCCGCGGCCAGCTCGGGCAGCGCGCCGGGTTGCAGCAACGCCTCCGCGAGTCCCAGGAGCAGGTTGCCGCCCGACGCCGAAGGCCGCACGAGCGCTCGCCGCCAGGCCTCGACGCCCTCCACCACATGCTTCTCGCACAGCGTCGGCAGAACCCCCGCGCGCAATAGCGACGACTTGCCGGAGCCGCTCGTGCCGATCACCGCCACGAACGCGCGCCTCTCCTGGGCTTGCCGCCGCATCGCGTCCACGACTTCGTTCACGGCGCGTGAGCGCCCGAAGAAGATCCGCGTGTGCTCGTAGTCGAACACGTCGAGGCCCCGATAAGGCGATCCCTCCCACGTCGGCTCGATGACCGCGTCCTCGGAGCCTGCGGGCAGATGATGTTTCAGGATGTCGCGGAGGTGCTCCTCCAGCCGCGTGGCGAAGGTCGCCGGGTCCTCGAACTGGTGGAACGCGCGGGCCAGCATTCCGTCCGGGTTGAAGAACCACTTCTTGAAGAACGTCTCCAGCTTCGTGCGCTGCTCCACCTTGTCGGCCAGTTGCGGGTCGTCCAGGTCGAGCTTGAGCTTGGCCGTCTTGCGATAGACGAGCAGCACGGGCGCCTTCTCTCGCCCGGCGCCCTCGAGCGCTTGCATGAACTCGTACTCGGTGCCCGAGTCGTAGGGAGAGCCGTCGGGCTTCTTGAACCCCGCTGGAAGCCGGGTGCCCAGCCTGCCCCAGAGCATGCAGACCACGACGTCGCATTCGCCCGGACTGACGAGCTGTTCCTGAAAGCCGGCGTTGGCGCCCAGGGGCAGGTGCTCCCAGACGATCGGCTCGATAGCCAGCCTTCCGGCGTATTCGCTCTGCAAGCGCCGGAGGATGTCATAGGACGCCGCGCGCTCGTCGAAGAGATCGCCCGGGGAAGATACGAAAACGGAGAAGCTTTTCATGTGGAGATGTCCGGGAGCACGGACCATAGTGACATGCTCGACCGTCTTGGGGGGAGCAAGACTCCGGGAGAGCGGGTCCCTGTGCGTCCGCACTCGGCGCCGGCAAGAGCGCAAGGCGACCGGCCCGCTCGCCTACGGTCCCGGCTTCGACCGATCGTAGCGCTCGAGCACGACGCCGGCCAGCTCGCGATGGAACTTGCGCTCGAAACCGCGCTTCGTCCAGTAACGCTCCACGAGCAAAAGGTCGCCGTCGATCTCCTTGCGCTGGCGGTCGAAGCTGTAGAAGACCCACGTGCGCGGGTGCCCT
>JACQFU010000089.1 GCA_016199905.1 Candidatus Wallbacteria bacterium | reverse complement strand
GTGATAGAAGCTGTGGCCGTCCTGGGTGTACGCCATCAGCTCGGCCAGCGCGGCTTGCTCGCCTGAGGTGTCGCCCTCCAGCCGGGCGAGCACGGCCAGGCGCAAGAGCAAACTCGCGTGCCGTCCGCCGTCCGTGACCGAGAGAAGCCTCTGGCGAATGAAAGCCGCCTCCTCGCCGCGGGCGAGTCTTCTCGCCAGCATCTGACGCAAAGCCTCGGCCGGGTCGGTGTTCTGGGGCGCGGGCAGCGTGATTGCCAGCTCCATCAGGTCCTTCTGGAGCGGGTAGAGCCTGGCCGCCTCGGCGAACTTGATCAGCTCCGGCACCAGGTTGGCGTCGGCTCGGGCGGCCGTCGAGGCGGCCGTGGCCAGCGCGGACGCGTCGCCGTCGGACGAGTAGCGCTGCACGATGCCCGGCAGACGGTCCGATACGAACCGTTCGACTTTGCCGGCGGCCTCCCGCAGCCGCGCCTCCTGCACGTGATTGTTGCCCGCGGCGCCGCGCAGCTCCTCGAATCGGCCGCGCAGGTCCAGGGCCGCGGCGAGAGCGGCCGCGCCTCCGTCCCAGCGGCCGATCAGGGCCAGCGCGTCGGCGACCAGATAGCCGTTCACGTCTCGCGAGCGCCAGGCGTCGCGCTCCAGCGCCACGGCTTCCCGCGACTCCTTGAGCGCCTCGGCCGCCAGGCCCCAGGCGTCGTACACTCGCGCGGCGGCCAGGTGCGACCCGGCGTCCTGCGCACCGAGCTTGACGAAGGCCTCCAGTTCCTGCCGGGCGCGCTGCATGTCGCCGGAGCGGGCGAACATCAACGCCACCTTTTCGAGCCAGGACGTGTCGCGGTTGTCGAGTCGATACAGGTCCCGGAAAACGTCCGCGGCCTCGCGGTACTTGCCGGCCTTCACCAGATCGTCGGCGCGTGCGCGGTACAACTCGGGTCGATGGGGCTCGTTGGCGATGGCCTTGGCGTACTGCGAGGCGGCCTCGTCACTCCGGCCGTCCAGCTCCGAGATGCGCGCCAGCACGACGTTCCAGCGGTAGTCCTTGAAAGACTTCTCCGAGGTCTTCCGGTAGTAGCCCTCCAGGCGGGTCAAGAGCTTGCCGGCCGTCGCGACCTCGTAGGCCTTCGCGAGCGAACGCTCGTCGCCGGGCTCGCGGTTGACGACCTCGATCCACTGGTCGAGAGCGTCGGCAGGCTTTCCGAGCGCCAGATAATGCGCGGCGAGATCCTCTCGCAGGCGCAGGACTCGCGCCTTTCGATCGGGCGCGGGCAACGCGGACTTGCGCACGGCTTGAATCGCGCCCTCATAGAGAGTCGTAAGAGCCGACGCATCTTTCGACTTCAACGCCAGACCTGCCAGCTCCGCGAACGAATCGGGCTCGAGCGGGTCGTCGGCCAGCATCGACAGGAAGACCCGGCGGGCCTCCGGCTCGCGATTGTTGGCCAGCAGCAGCCGTCCCAGCCGCTGGCGAATCTCCCGCCGCCGCTCGCCCGAGGCCAGGTGCTCGGCGTCGGCCAGGGTGCTGAAGAGCGACTCGAGCAGGCCCTGCCGTTCCTGGTAGCTCGCCAGGTCGAGAAGCGACGCGATCGCCTGGGTCGGCCCCTCGCCCGCAACCTCGGCCTTGCGGCCCAACTCCACGCCTTGCTCCAGGGTCGAGCGCGCCAGATCGCGCTCCCCACGCTGCTCCTGCAGGGCCGCCAGCCGCAGCCGGTAGTCCCGTTCGCCGCCGCTCACCTCGAGCAGACGGCCCAAGGCCTTCTCGGAGCCGTCGCTGGCGCCCGTGGCTTCGAAGTAGTTGCCGATCGTCTCCAGCAGGTCGATGTCCCGATACTTCGCCGCCGCCTCCAGATAGAGCCGGGCCTTGCCGTCGGCGTCCTCCAGCAGGTCGAGCCACTCCGCGCAGGCTGTGACCAGCCGCGCGTCGTCGGGGTAGACGGTCATCAACGCCGCGAACCGGCCTGCCACGAGCGGCTTCATCTTCTTGGCCCGGGACAGATAGACGAGCCGGCGCCGCGCCTCGAAATCGTACAGGTCGACGAGCCAGAGCTGGCGGATGTACTCCTCGATTGCCTTCTCCGGGGCGCCGGCAGACTCGTGAACCGCGGCAAGCCGAACGGCATGGGTGGCCGGCTCTCCCGTGACGCGGCGACACTCCTCCAGGAGAGAGGCAGCCCGGCCGTAGTCGAAGTAGTCCCAGAATACGGTCGCCGCCTCGAGGTATCGAGCCGAATCGCCTGGCCGGGTCTCGACGAGGCGGTTCCACGAACTGACAGCTCCGTCGGCGTCCCCCGCCTCGATGAGCAATTCGCCGCGCAAGGTGAGCAGTTCGGCGTCATCGGGCCAGGCGGCAATCAGGCGAGCCAGCAGCTGGGCCGCCTCGATGGGCCGGCCGAGCGAGCGCAGCAGCGAAGCCACTCGCAGCGTCAGCCAGCGGTCCCCGGGATAGCGAGCGAGCGCCTTCTGGTAGAGAGGCAGGGCCTGCTCGAACTCGCATCTCCGCGATCGCGCGTCGGCCACGAACCGTTCGTAGAGCGTTGAAGCGCCCAGAGCCGGCGAGCCGGCCGCCTGCAGCTTGGCGTCCAATTGCCCCCGCCGGGCCAGATCGCGCAACCAGCGTTCGGCAAGCTCGGGCGCGCTGAAGTAGTAACGCGACAAAAGCGCGTCCAGTTCGGTCTCCATCTTCCTGGCGCGATAGAACCTCTCCAGGCGCGTGACGAAAGCCAACTCGTGCGGATGGCGTGCGAGGGCATCTTTGTAAAGCGCAAGCGCGAGACGGTTGTCGGGGTCGTCGGCGCCGCGCCCGTACCCCAGGTGGGCGAACTCGCCGAGGAACTGTCGCAACTGGGAGCCGCCGAAGAGGCCCATGACGCGATACGCCAGCTTCTGGTAAGCGTCCTTGCGCTTGTGACGCAGATACCAGCGGGCCAGCTTGTGGGACCAGCTCGGGTCCTTGAAGGATTGGATGGCCTTCTCGTAGACCTTCAGCTCGGCCTCGACCAGCTTGTAGGTCGTGAGGTAGGCCAGGAACTTCTGGTAGAGCGCTGCGTCGGAGGGACGGCGCCCCAGCTCGTCCCAGTAGAGCCGAAGCACGTCCTCGTGGCGGCCATCCTCGGCCAGGCTGGCTGCCAGCAGATCGAAGACCTTCCAGTATCGGGAGAGAGTCTCCGGGGCAGCGGCGGCCGGCGAACGAGGGAACCCGGCGAGCAGCTCGCGATAGATGGCCCAGGCGCCTTGGCGTTTCGAGGCGCTCCGGAGAGCCGCTGCCTGGCGCAGCTTCAGCCCGAAGGCCAGCGCCGACGCAGGTTTCAGGCTGTCGAGCCGCTTCTGGATCAGTGCGGACACCAGCTCGTGCTGGCGAGCGCGGCCCAGGTCGTCCATCGCGAACAGAAAGACCTCCTGGCCGCGTTCGGACGACGGGAATTCCGAGGCGTAGGCCGCGGCGACGCCCCACAAGGCACCGCGGCCGGTCCAGGCCCGGGCAGCCGAGCCGAGGCTGGCGAGGCGGGCTCCGGGGTGGGTGGCGTTGAAGACCAGGGAGAGGAGTCCCGAGACATAGCCCGGATTGCCGTCGACTCTTCCGGGCGCGGCCAGGGCTCGAGCCGGATCGGGAGCGAGCTGGGGCAAGGCGGCCGGCTGGGCCCGCAGCGCGCCGGCGAAGTGGTAGAGGGCGCCTTCACGAGCCGCCGGCTCCTTTGCCTCCAGATAGGCGCCGAGATAGAGCTTCGCGGCCTGGGCGGTCCTGCCGAGCTTGGAGAAGAGCTGCCCCATCGTGTCGCGCCCGAGCGCGCGGCGAACCGGAGCAGCCAGACCCTCGAGTGCCTTGGACGCCTCGTCGCCGCGGTTCTCCGAGGCGAGGATCCAGACGAGCAGCACCACGTCCTGGGGAGTCAAACGCCCCGCGCGCTCCAGTGCCTCCAACCGCCGGCGCACGGGCTCCACCTCGCGGCGATGGCGCAACACCTCCAGCAGATCGTCCAGCACCTCCGCGTCGAGCTCGGCGCCGGGAGCCGGTACGGCGGCCGCGAGGTAGGCCTGCCGGACGGCTTCGGCCTTGCCATCCTTGAGCAGCAGCCCGCGCTTCATCTCGAGCAACTCGCGGCGATGGTCGCGGAACTTCGGCAGCGCCGCGTCGATTCCGGCCATGGCGTTGACCGAGCCGTTGCGAAGCTGGAAGTCGAGCAGGGCCTTGGTGGCAGGCCAGTCCCCGGGAAACGCAGCCACGCGCTCCTGCAGCAGCATCAACGTGTCGAACTGAGGAACGCGGTAGATCTCGACGACCGAGAAGATGCGGTCGTAGAGCGCAGGCCGAGCCTCCACCGGCACCTCTTGAAGCGCGGTCCGGAGGGCCAGCACTTCCTCGGGCAGGTGGAGCTGGCGGTGCATCAGATCGGCCAGATCGAGCCGGGCGCGCCCACGGGTTTCGGGCGACGCGGCGTCCTTGACGCGCTTTTCCAGGATCGGCTGCGCCCGGGCGAAATCGCCCTGGGAAGCCAGGACCGTGGCCAGCTCCAGGCTGGCCGCGGCGCCGGGCTTGGCGGCCTCGAGGAGCTTCACGCGCTCGGCGGGCTCGCGAGGCACCCAGGTTTCCTGGCCGAAGAATTTCTCGGTGCGCCACGCCGTGGAGCCATCGGGCTCGGCCGGGGAGGTCGCGATCGAGATCTCCGGAGCGCTGTCGGCAGGAGCCGTCGTCGGCGAGGCTTCGGGCGCCGGCAGCGTCGCCTCCGGCGTGCCCGCCGGCGGTTCGGCCGCGGCGGTGGCCTCGCCGGTCTGGGCGGCGGAGACGTCCGGCTGGGCGTCATCCTCCTCGGTCTCCTGCGCGTGAGAGGGCGTGAGCAGGAGAGCCAGGAGCAGCGCCGAAGCGACGAGCCAGCGTGAAGCCCGCCGGGGGCCTATCGCGGTCATCTCACCACCACTTTCTCTTCGAGGAACCCGACGTTGTGGGCGAAGTCCTCGGCGGTGAGGCGCAGCGGGTAGGCGCCCGGGGCGAGAGTCTGGGGCAGAGGCACGAGCGCTGTGGAGGCGTGGAGTTTCGGGTCGTAGCGCAACTCGACGGGGGCGAGGCCGGGCAGCCGGGCCGTGATGCGGCGGGTATCGGCGTCGGCGTAGGCGGTGAGCAAGAGCGAGCCTCCGCGGGCGGGTGGCTCGCGAGGCAGCACCAAGCGCAGCGTGGGCGGGCGGCTGTCGATGACGAAGCTCTTCTCCTCGAGGAATTTTCGCCCGTCCTGGTGGGTCAGGACGAGCGTCGCCGTGTAGACGCCGTCAGGCATCGCGTGAGGAACCAGGAAACGGGTTTCCCAGAGGCCGGCAGCGGCATCTAACTGAAGGGCTTTGGAGAGCCCGAAGGGAAAGATGGCCGCGACGGCTGCGATGTCGGCCGGGGTCTTCACGCGAAGCACGGGGTCGCCCGGCTTGATGACGCGGGGGCGCAACAGGGCGCGCGGCGCCGCAAGGAAGCTGGTGTAGGGCGTGACGAACTTGTGCTCGCGGGCCAGGGCGACGATCTCCTCGATCCACTCCTCCTTCTCTCCCTCGAGCGCGATCCGGTCGAGCAGCCAATCGACACGCTCCCGGGCCCACAAGCGGGCCAGCTGCGGCCGCGCGTCGGCTTTCTCGGGCAGGTCGACCTTGGCTTCGAGCTTGGCCGGCCCGGCGGGGCCGTCGTAGGAGAGAGTCACTCCGGTTGATGCCAGGGGTCCTTTGTATCTTCCGACAAATCGGAAGGAGGAACGGTCGTAGGCCAGCCGCCCGTCCTCCGGATAAATCAGCTCGACGTTGCCGGGGACCTCGAAGGCGAGCGTCAAGTTTCGCAGGGCCACCTCGCCCATTCGCTCGAGGAAGGTGCGCAGCGGCGACGCGACCTCCTGAGTCTCGGCGGCCCAGGTGAACTGCCCCTCGGAGCCGGCCGAGAGCTTTCCGAGAAGCGTCCGGTTGGCGTCACTGCCCACTCCGAATGCCATCAGGCGCGCGCCGCAAGCGGCATTGGCCTTCCTGAACCGTTCCAAAATCCCGGAGACCGAGACCGGCGTGTCCGTGGCGTGTCCGTCGCTGACGAGCAAGAGGATGCGACGGTTCTCTTTAGGGGCCACGGCCAGAGGCTCGAGCCCCGCTTCGAGCGCAGCGGCCAGGTCGGTCCCGCCCGAAAGCGACCCCGAACGCAAGAACTCGAGCGCCTGGCCCGTGGCCGCGGCCCCTGCCGGCCGCAGACCGCCAGGCATCGCGCGCACCCGATCGTTGAAGGTCGCCAGCGCGAAGCGGTCCTGAGGCCCCAGCTTCGACAGTACGCCTTGCGTCACCTCGAAGGCCCGATCGAGCTTCTCCCACTGCATCGAGAGCGAGCAGTCGAAGAGCACCGACACGGCCAACGGGCCGGCGGCCGGACGCGTCGGGCCGGCGGCCAAGTCGAAGGCGGCGTCATAGAGGAAGTAGCCGCGCGTGTCGGCGTAGACACGGCCAGCGCCCATCGGCGAGAGGTCCCGCCGGACGCGGCCCGGATCGCGATAGGTCAGGAAGCGCGTCCGCGTCTCGCCGCCGCGGTACTCCATCTCCAGCGCGAAGTCGGCCGTGAAGGCCACGTCCTTGCCCGTGAAGGCGCCCTCGTAAACGTGGGCTTCTCCGGTCTTGCTGTGCCTCGGCGGAGCCAAGACAGCGCCTCCGCCGGCGCGAATCCCCTTCAGCTCCTCCCCGCTGGACAGGCGATACCGCAGCGAGAAAACGCCGGCCGACAGCGAGCGATAGCGGGCCGGCTTCAGCGGATAGACCAGCTCCGAGCGATCTCCGGAGACGGGAAGCTCCTGCGTGTACTCCATCTCGATCCGTTTGCACCCGTAGGCCGGAATCGGAAAGACCTTCACGCTGAAGGTGTTCGACTCCTCGGCGTGCTCCGATTTCTCGAGCAGGCCAGGGTCGATCTTGTTTGCCGTGAGGTTCTCGTAATGCATCCGGGCGCGGGCGCGCTCCAAGATCACGCCCGGGATGCGCACGCCGTCTTCCCAGATCGCAAAGTCGGACAGGCCCGTGCCGGCAGGCAGAAAGAAGACGTACTCGCCCTCGAGATCGCGCCCCAGATGGTTGCCGAAGACCTCGATCGTGCGGACGCGGGCGAAGCGCTCGTCGACGGCGATGTCGACGTCCATCCGGTCCAGCGACAGCACTGCCGGGTCCGGCCCCTCCCCGGCGTTCAAAGGCATCAGCAGGCCCGCGTCAGCCCAGGCCGTAGAGGTGCTGACCACGAGCGCCAGGAGCGTCGCCAGGAGGCGTCTTTGCTGCATCCCGCGAATAGGCTAGCAAGTACAAATGAGGGATGCAAGCGGGGGAAAAATGTTGCAACCCTTCGTCCTTCGATTGGGACGCTTTCTCTACCACCCCTGCGGGATGTGGATCACGTTCTGAGGATCGATCAGCACGCCGTCCTTGCTCACGGCGAAGTGCAGGTGATCGCCGGTGGTGAAGGCGCCGGTGCTGTTGACGTTGGCGATGTGCTGGCCGGGCTTCACGTCGTCGCCGACCTTTACTTTGAAACTGCCATGTTGCAGATGCAGGTAGAACGACTTGTAGCCGCCGCCGTGGTCGATGCAGATGGTGTTGCCCCCGCCTTCTTCGAAGTACGCCTGGACGACGCGGCCGGGACCGCAAGCGTAGACGGGCGTGCCTCGGGGCTGGGAAATGTCGACACCCTTGTGGAAGCTGCTGCAACCGGCGCACGGCGACGGCCGGGGGCCAAAGCCGCTGGTGATATGGCCGTGATCGAGGGGGAGACGCTGGAAGGACTCGTTGGCGCCGCGGGCGGAAACGCCGCCGCTAGCGCCCGAACCTCCGCTCGAAGCGCCGCCTCCCGAGTTGCTGCCGGTATCAGGCGCGCCCGGAGCCTTGCCCTTGCCTCCCGGAACCTTGAACTTTTGGCCCGGGTAGATCAGGTTTGGATTCTCTATCTGGTCGTGGTTGGCGTCGAACACCTCGGGCCAGCGCGAACCGTCGCCGAGAAAGCGCTCGGCGATGGCCCAGAGCGTATCGCCGCTGACGACCTCGTAGCCCTCGTCGCCAACGGAGCCGGCCTCCTTGTTGCCCAGCCCGCTCACGGGGTCGTAGGGAGACGCCTGCAGGCCCAGGCCGACGAACCCGGCCAGGACGGCAGCCGTCACCAACACAGTGGCCGCGAGGATTCGGCCTGAGCAGGCCCGAGCGTTGGGGAGCATCCGGAGGACCTCCTAGCGTGGAAAGGTGACCTTCGAAATCGAGTAGCCGAGCTGTTCGTGGGTGGCGAAGGTGAGAACGTCGCCCGACGGGGTAACGCGATAGAAGCGGGGAAGTGTGGAGAAGTACTCCATCGAGCGGGCGATGGCGAGCTCTCCGGTCTTCTTTCCGGAGGGATCGAAGCGCAGCAGCCGCCCAAAGCGGAGCTTCTCGTGAATCGCCTCGGTCGTCTTCACGTAGACGTTGTCCGAGGCGTCGAGGCCTGCAAGCCGGACCTCTGCCAGCTCCCAGCCCGGAGCAACGGGGCCGATGGCCGCAAAGGTGGCGGCCTGGCTGGAGCCTCGGTCCGACCTGGAGACGATGCCGTTTTTCACGCCGAAGAGTTGAGCCTTGTACTGGCGTCCGCGGGAATCGGCGTAGACCGTCCAATAGGCGCCTTTGCGTTCGCCCTCGAACTTTCCGTCTCTCGAAAAGACGTTCACGGCTGGAACGTAGGTATCGCGCACGTGGATCGAGGACCAGAAAGTCTCCGCCGGGAGCGATCACGAAGTCGACGAGATAGGAAGTGGGGCGCGGAACGCCCGCGGCCATCAAGTCCAGGGGAGGCTCGGAGCCTCCCAGCACGTCCCGAAGAATGCGGAAGTTGGCGGCGTCCAGGATGTCGAGGCGGCCCTTCTCGTCCATCAAGAATGAGGTAGGCGCGCCCTCGCCGGGACCGGTCTGGGGCGAGTTGCGCACTTCTCGCGGGCCTGTTCCCCACGGTAGGAGGACGACCGTCGTGGGGCGGGTGAGCGCGACGGGTAGGTCGTCGGGCGCGGCGGCAGCGCAGAGCCCTCCGCCAAGGCCGGCGGCGATCAGCGCCAGGAGACACGTTTCGCGAAGCATCGGTAAGTCCTCCGGTTAGGTCTATGCACGAGACAGGATGGAGTTTGGGGCAGATGAGGGTCCGATGGGCTCACGGCAGCGCGGCAGTCGGCAGAGCCGTGATCCCGGCCTCGGTGGCGACGTAGAGGAAGCGGCCATCGCAGGCGAGCGCCGTGGCGTCCGGATGACCGAGGCCTTCGAGCAGCGGAGTTGCCGGTCCGGTACCGGGAACTGCCGGGAAGAGCAGCACGCCCCGGTCGAGCGTGCCGGCAGCGACTCGATTGCCGATCTGGAGGAGAGCGTTGGGGTTGACCTCGAACCGCGAAGGCTTTTCGGGATGAGGTGTCCAGGTGCCGTCGGGGCCGAGCAGCGCGCAGCCGCCACCGTAGGTACCGGCCAGCAGTCCGCCGGGCAGGGAGAGGAGCGCGGTGACCCAGCTGGCAGGCAGCCCCTTCGGCGAGGCAGTGACGCTGCGCAGGACTTGCAGCCCGTCGAGGAAGGCGAGGCCTCCCAGAGTGCCGGCCCCAACCCGGCCGTCGTGAAGGGCGGCGCAGAAGACGTGGTTGTTGGGCAGGCCATGGAAGACGCTGATGCTTTCGATTCTGCCGTTCGTCTCGACAGAAAGGCCCTTTTCGGTGCAGAAGAGCAAACGGTCTTCGACGGGCAGGGTAAACGACACGTTCTCTCCGATGAGTCCATCGGCTGCGCGAAGGCGTCGCAATCCGGTGGCGCCGTCCGATGCGAAGAAACCGTGCAGGGTCGAGATCAGCATCCGGCCGGAGCGGGCGTCCCAACGCAGGTGGTTGACGCCCGGGCACTGTGCAAGTGTTGCCACGGGCCGGGGAACGCGAGAGTCGGCCTCGAGACGATCGACACCGCCGTCGAAGTATCCAGCCCAGAGCGCGCCTTGGGGGTCCAGGGCAAGCGCCGAGACGTGGGGGTGACGCAGTCCCGGCGCCTGGGCCAGCAGCGCCGGTTCGCGGCCATCGAGGCGAAACGACCCGGCACCGGTCGCAGCCACGACCTTGCCTGCGGCGACGGCGAACGCCCTGACGCTGCCCGACAGCTTTCTCCATAAATGGTAGAGGGACGGGTTGGCGCCCGATTCCGCCGGAGGCCGGATGGAACGGCGACCGGGCTCCAGTCGCAGCACCTCCCCCTCGAAGGTGCCTGCCAGCACAGCCCCGTCGGGAAGCGTGCCGATTGCGGTGACGTGAGCGTCTGGCAGATCGGTGGAGGCATGTCCCAATCGATCGATCCTCTGGAGGGCGTAGGGGGTCCCGACCAGTAGGTCGTCGCCTTGGGCGCCCAGGGCGGTCACGCGATCGAAAGGCGCTCCGAAGACGGTCTGGCTGCCGGCCTCGGAGACGAGCACGCCGTGCTCGGCGGTCCCGATGGCGATGCCCGAGCGGAGCGCGCAGAGCGCCGTGACGCGGGAGATCGCGGCACCCGGGGCGGTGGCCCGGAAGCGGCGAAAGGTCCGGCCATCATGGAAGAACACGCCCCCCCCAAACGTGCCGACGTAGAGCCGGTCCCCGGATACGGCGAGGGCCGTGACCCGGTCGAGCCCCGGGTCGTGGAACCGGCAAAGGTGAAGCGCGCCGTCTTTCCATGCCGCCAGTCCGCCGCCCTCGGTGCCCATCCAGAGGGCGTCGGCGTACCGGGCCAGGCAACTCACCCGGGCGGCCGGAAGCCCATGCAATGCGTCGATGAGACGGACGGGCTTCCCGGCAGCGGGAACCAGAAGCAGGCCGGCCGACGTGGCCAAGGCCCAGCCTCCCGCGTCGGAGACGGCGTCGAAGGACTCCGCAATGCATCCGAGCTGCCAGGCTCCGGGCCAGAGCGACTTTTCGGCGCCGCGGATCCGGGTTTCGGGTCTCAGGACGTCGAGCTCGGTCTGCTCGTGTCGCGCGACCTCCAGCGCGCGTTCGGTGACCACTTCGAGGCCAACCCGGAAGCGCTGCACGAAGAGCGCGATCGCCAAACCCCCCGCCAGCAGGGCAATGACTACCCATCGGCCGGCCGTAGCGGCGGGGGGGGGCGTCATGCTAGGCATGATATCCGGTCATGCGAACTTTTTTTCACAGGGTCGATTGACAGCCCCCCAGACCGTTCTTATACTTCAGGTACATTTCGCATCAGTAGTGCATTTTCACAGACCCCGAACCCGGGTTGCCAAGGAGGCAGAGGTATGAGTTACCGCAGGATGATCTCGGCAGTGACCTTGATGGCATTCGTAGGCTGCCTGCTGGCGTTCCCCGTGACCGCGCAAGCCCAGAACTTCTTCAACAACAACCAACGGGGAAACAGCGGTTTCAACATCTGGAACGACCGCTCGGGCAGCAACTCCTTCATGAGCCACGGAGGCGGTATCGGCCAGACGCTGCTGCACCTGATCCCGGGTGTGCTCGGAGGCGTGGCCGGCTACTTCCTCGGCGCCAGCCTTGGCCCCATCGGCCGGATCGCTGCTGCGGCCGTAGGATTCGTCGTCGCGAAGTGGATTGCCGACAAGCTGTTCCCGAACAACGGCTACAATCGCTACACGTACAACGACTTCAACCGCAACTTCAACTTCGGCGTGAACAACCAGTACCAGAGCAATAACGGCTTCGGCTGGGGGCCCCGCGGCAGTGAAACGGGCGGCGCCACCGGCGGCGATTCCAATCTTCAGGCCGTTCGCGACCGCTGGATCACCGCGACCCGCGAGTACCAGAACTCTCTGAGCGGCACCGACCAGACCGCCATCGGCACGGCACGGAGCAACTTCGAGTCCGCTCGCCAGGCCTACTTCGACAGCATCCGAAGCAACTACAACCACTGATCCTTCCAGAGCAATCTGAAAGCTCGGCGGTCCGAAAGGGCCGCCGAGTTTTGTCGTGGGTGGCAAATCGCCGACGGCTGGGGCTAGACTGCACCGACCCGCATGTACCCGATCCTGTTCACCTGGGGCCCGCTACAGCTTCACACCTACGCCGTTACGATGGCGATGGGGTTCATGGCGGGTATTCTCCTCGGTAACTACCGGGTCGAGAAGCGGGGGATCGACCTGCAAAAGGTGCTCAACCTGGAGGTCGTCCTGATCCTGGCGGGCATTGGCGGCAGCAGGCTGATGTTCGTGATCCTGGAGTGGGACTGGTATCGCAATCACCTGCTGGACATTCCCTTATTCTGGAAGGGCGGGCTGGTCTATTACGGTGGGTTCCTCGTGGCGCTCGTGAGCTGCCTGGCTTATTGCCGCATCGTGGGACTGCCGATGCTGCAGTGCAGCGACATCGCTGCGCCGTCTGTGGTCGTGGGGCAGTTCTTCGGCCGGATCGGTTGCCTGTTCGGCGGCTGCTGCTACGGGGCGGTGACGGATCTGCCCTGGGGGATGCGCTTCCCGGCGACGACGAATGACAACCTGAAGCATCACCCGACGCAGATCTACGAGATGGCGCTCCTGGCCGCGATCTTTGCGATCCTGCACCGATACTATGACAAGAAGGACCGCTCGGAGGGGACCGTGATGGTGATGTACGGATACCTCTACGGCATTGCGCGGTTCACGGTGGAGATCTGGCGGGGCGACGATCGAGGCGGGTTCTTCTTCGGAGGATTCTCCATCGGTCAGTGCGTGAGCGTCGCAGTCATCGTGGTGGCTCTGGGCGCCCACGCATTCTTGGTTTGGCTGCACCGGCGGGCGAAAGCCAGAGAGTTTGCGCACTGACCCTTCCGGATTATCATGATCCGAGTGGCCGGCCGAAACAGCATCCGGCCGGGGAGGCTCGAAGATGAAGCTCTCGTTCGGCACGGTCGTGGCTGTCCTCGCGTGGGTTGCGGGACTGGGCGCGGTCCAGGCGTCCCACCGGGTGCGACTTATCGGCGCCGGTGACGAACGAGGGTTCGACACCTTTCGGGCCATTTCCAAGGTCACTCGCAAGACGGGCCCCGTCTTCGTGGAGCGCACCCAAGACGGCCTCAAGGTGGGGCAACTCACGGCCGACTCGAGCGGCTTCGGCCGCGCCGAAAGAGGGGCGACCCCTCAGACGGACGCCGAGGATCGGATCGTCGTCGTTCGCCCCGTGTTCGCCGAGTCGATCAACGCCGTTCGCGGCTGGCGTGTTACTCAGGTCACGCAGCGGACCTTCGTGCAAAACACCAGCCTCTTCAGAGTCCTGGATACGTGGGGACCGGCCAGCCAACCCAAGGAGATCTACGAGCTCAAGCACGAATCGGCCGCGATTACTCCCACGTCCCTCGCCGACGCCTTTCAGCGAGTGCTCGACGGCGAGAACAACTCGAGCGTGACCAACGGGTTCTATCTGCAGGGTACGGCCAGCCTGCGCGTGCCGTCGACCCAGCCGCTGCTCTTCGACGTCTTCCTGGAGGCGCCGCTTGCGCAAGGGCGCACCCCCGATTCCACTTCGGTTCATCCTTTGATTCCGGTGACCGCGACGGCCGAGCTGAAGGACCTGGTCATCGGCAACACCGGCCTCGGAGCGCCCGTCACGCAGCGCTTCAACGTGCTGGTCTTCAGCTCCTCGCTGAAGGGTTCCGCGACGATTTTCGTGCAGGAGACCGCGGGCACGTTGCGCCCCATCCAGTCTCACCTGGGCGTCGCGCCCGGAGTCGTCTATCGAGCGGCGATTCGAAACGAGGCATTGCGCTCGGGCGCCAACCAAGTGCTGGTGGGCGTCTTCGACCCGAACGATCCGGGCCTACCCGATACCCAGACCGCGCGCGGCTTCTCGACCCCGGTCACGATGAACAACCCGCCCTGAGACCGCGGTCAGCTCTCGACTTCCGCTTTGCCCAGGAACCGCCAGGCGGCCCGCGCCAGCCTGGAACCTCGCGGCGCGTGCTCCAGAACCCGGCGCCAGTGTCCGCCGGCCAGCTCGTGGAGACCGGAAGCGCCATAGCAGGCGGCCAGCTCGCAGAGTGTTCGGGGGTCGTTGGGGCGCAGGCGCAGCGCCTGACGATAGGCCGCAATCGCCCGGGCGTAGTCCTGCGTCAGGCGGCAGGCGCGCGCGAACGTGAGGTGCGCCTCGAAGCTGCCCGCGTCGAGCGCCACGGCCCGCGCTGCAGCTTCCTGCGCCGGCAATCCGCGCCGCAACGCGATGCGAGCCTCCGCCAAGTGCAACCAGGCGTGCATGCTGTCGGGCGCGCGGCCGGCGATTCGCTCGAACGCCGTCTGCATCCGCGCCAGTTCGCCCCCTTGACGCAGCAGATCGGCCAGTTCCTGCTGGGCAGGAGGATCGGCCGGATTCAACTCGATGGCTTCTTTCAGCCTGCGTGAGGCCTCCGCGGGACGGCCCGCCAACCGAAGCTGTCGCGCCAGCGCCACCACCAGCCCCGTGCGCTCCGACGTCGTCACGCTGATGGGCAGGTGCGCCAGGGCCGCATCGAGCAACGCGCCCAGCCCCGGATCCGGGGAGTCGGCCGGTGCCGTCCGAGCCAGGTCGGAGCAGATCGTCACGGGGACGTCGCCCGATCGAGCCACCTGACGCGCCACTGCGATTGCCAGGGGCCGCTTGCCCTCCAGCACGCACTTTCGAGCGAACTCCGCCGCGGCCCGGCGGGGCGCGACCGCAAACGTGCCGAGCTGTTGCAAGTGTATCCGTCCGGCGCTCTCCAAGTCTCCGGCCGCTTCCAGCAGTCTCGCGAAGTGCGCCAACGCTTCGGGCGAGTCCACGGGCGGTGTCGAGAGAGCCTGCAGGGCGCCGGCGAGATCGCCGCGTTTCTCCAGGCAGAGGGCCAGCGCCAGCCGCAGCCCCTCCTCGGGCCGGCCGCAGGCGGCGAGCGTCTCTCGCAGCACGGTCTCGGCGGCCTCATCCTGGCCGTCCTGCCCTAGCAGCCGGGCCAGCAACGACGCTGTCTGAGCGCCGGCAGGCTCCAGTTCGTGAGCGCGGAACGCTTCCGAGCGCGCCGCCGGAGCGTTCCCCTCCAGCTCCAGCAACCGGGCCAAGAGCGCGTGCGCCGTCGGACAGCCCGGGTACTGGGCGGCCGCCGTGCGGATCGACCGCGAAGCGTGATCGAGGTTGTTCGCCTGCAAGGCCACTTCGCCCTGCGCGAGCAGCGCCCTCAGATGGTACGGATTGAGCCGCAACAGAGACTCGGCGTAGGCACGCGCTTCGGCCCATCGCCCTTCACTCAGGCACTGTTGCATCTCGGTCTCGACGTCCGGACGGCTCATCGGCGAGCCCACCGAGCGGTTCCCCAGCTTCGAAAGGACCTTGCGGGCTCGCCGAGCGACCGGGCCCTGGCCGCCGGAGAAGGCCAGCATCTGCTGGCAATGCTCCAGGGCGAGGGCCGACAGCCCCGCGGCGTCGTAGGTATCGGCCAGCTCCATCCAGGCCGCTTCGTGGCCTGGCTCCAGCTCCAGAATGCGCCGGAGGGCGCGCACGGAGGTCTCGTGGTCGCCGGCTTGGTTTGCAGCCCGCGCCAGGCCGAGGTTCGCCGGCACCGACGCGGGCGCGAGTCGCGCGGCCCTCGTGCAGGCTTCCTGTCCGGCTCCAGGCTGGCCCAGCCGGCAGAGCGCGGCGCCGAGATAGACGTGGGCGAGCGCGCGAGCGGGCTGGCGTCGAGTGACGGCGAGCATCCGATCGCGCAGCCGCTCCAGCGACTGGTCGGCGACGTGAAAGGCTGCGACGCGGTCCAG
>JACQFU010000094.1 GCA_016199905.1 Candidatus Wallbacteria bacterium | reverse complement strand
GCGCCCTCCTCAAAGTCGGACTACTGGATCGGCGTGCGCCCCGGTCTATCGGACACGGCGGTGCTGCTCAGCATCACGAAGCTGCTGATGGACAACTCGTGGATCGACGAGGCGTTCGTGAAGCGGTTCACGGACTTTCCGCTGCTGGTGCGGGTGGACACGCTGCGCAGATTGAGGCCCCAGGACGTGATCCCGGGCTACAAGGCGCCGGAGCTGAAGGCCGGCCCGTCGTACAAGCTGCAGGGGCTCACGGACCAGCAGCGGGAAGCGATCGGCGACTTCACTGTCTGGGACGGCGCCGCGAACGCGGTGGCCGCGGTCACCCGGGAGGACATGGGAGGGCACGCCCTGATGAGCGCCGCGCTCACGGGCACCTTCAAGGTGAAGACCGTGGACGGCGCGGAGGTGGAGGTGATGCCCGTCTACGAGATGTACCGGCAGCACCTGCGAGACTACGACCTCCCGACGGTGGCGGAGATCAGCGGAGCGCGGCCGGACCTGGTGGAGCGGTTGGCCAAGGACATCTGGGAGACGACCAAGGCCGGCCATCCGGTGTCCATCCATCACGGCGAGGGCGTGAATCACTACTTCCATGCCACTTTGCACAACCGAGCGTGCTATCTGCCGATGGTGCTGACGGGGAACCTGGGCAAGCACGGGGCCGGCGTCTTTACCTGGGCCGGCAACTACAAGGGCGCGCTCTTCCAGGCCTCGCCGTGGACGGGGCCGGGCGTCGGCGTCTACACGCACGAGGACCCGTTCCATCCAGTGATGGACGAGCACTTGCCGGTCACAGAACACAACGTGCGCAACACGACTCGAGGAGAGGACGTGGCCTTCTGGGGACACGGCGAGCGCACGCTCATCGTGGAGACCAACAAAGGCCGGCGCGTCTTCACCGGCAAGACGCACACGCCCACGCCGACGAAGGCCTTCTGGTACAACAACGCCAACCTGATGAACCAGGCGAAGTGGATCTACAACCTGGTCGTGAACACGCTGCCCAAGATCGACATGATCGTGGATCAGCAGATGGAATGGACGGGTTCGGCGGAGTACTCCGACGTGGTGCTGCCGGCGAACTCCTGGGTGGAGTTCCAGGACCTGGAAATGGGCGGCTCTTGCTCCAACCCTTTCTTGCAGGTCTGGGGCGGCGAGGGGATCTCACCGCTCTACGACTCGAAGGATGACGCGGAGATCTTTGCAGGCGTGAGCCGGTCCCTGGCGGCCGCGACGGGCGATCGCCGCTTCGACGACTACTGGAAGTTCATCACCGATCGCAAGTCGAGCGTCTACATCCAACGAATCCTGGATAGCTGCACGACGACGAAGGGCGACCATGGGTCCTACCAGTTGGACAAGCTGATGAAGGGAGAGTATGGCGGGGAACCCGGCGCCGCGATGATGTTGTTCCGGACCTATCCGCGCATCCCGTTCTACGAGCAGGTGAACGACAGTGTTCCGTTCTACACCGACAGCGGCCGGCTGTCGGTCTACTGCGATCTGCCGGAGGCGATCGAGTACGGCGAGAACCTGATCGTGCACCGGGAAGGCGTGGAGGCCACGCCGTACCTGCCGAACGTGATCGTTTCGAGCAGCCCCTACTTGCGTCCCGTCGACCAGGGCATCTCCCTGGAGGACATGGACCCCGACAGACGCTGCGTGCGCAACGTGAAGATGCCCTGGGCCGAGGTCAAGAAGACCGTCAACCCTCTGTGGAAGGAGGGATACAGGTTCTTCTGCTCCACACCCAAGTCACGCCACTCGACGCATTCGTCCTGGTCGACGGTGGACTGGAACTGGATCTGGAGCACCAGCTTTGGCGACCCCTACCGGCACGACAAGCGATCGCCCGGCGTCGGAGACCGGCAGATCCAGATGCACCCGCAGGCCGGCAAGGACTTGGGGCTCAAGGAAGGCGACTACGTTTACGTCGACGCCAACCAGGCCGACCGACCCTTCGTGGGCGCCAGGCCCGACGACCCGCGCACGCGAGCATTTCGCTGCATGGTGCGCGTCAAATTCAACCCGTCGCTTCCATACCATATGACGATCATGAAGCACACGGGCTGGATCGCCACGGAACGAACGGTTCGCGCTCACGAGCAGCGGGCCGACGGGCGGGCGCTCGCGGCGGAGACCGGCTACCAGTCCAGCTACCGATACGGCTCGCACCAGAGCATCACGCGCAGCTGGCTGCCCCCGATGCACCAGACCGACACGCTGTTCCACAAGAAGGCGGGCAGCATGGGATTCGTTTTCGGTTTCGACGTCGACAACCACGGCGTCAACACGGTCCCCAAGGAGACGCTCATCCGCGTGGTGCGCGCGGAGGCTGGCGGCGAGAACGGCGTGGGCGTCTGGGAACCGGCGACGACGGGGCGCTCGCCCGGCGAGGAGTCCGACGAAATGAAGCGCTACCTGCAGGGAGTTTTGACGCAGATCGGCGAGGGTTGAGCCTGCGTCATTTTCTCAGGGGAGCGAACGTGCCGCGCGGCGATTGGAAGGTCGAGTAGAAACTCATGAGCGAACATCCGAAGGATCGGGCCTGGGAGCCCGAAGACCCGATGCTGATGCACGGCAACGCGACCCCGGGCGAGCCGGAAGCGATGCTGCAGTGCCTGGTCGAGGAGTATGGGCGGCAGGGCTGGAACTCGGAGCAGATCGTCCGGCTGTTCGAATCGCCCTTCTTCCAGGCAACTTTCGACCTGGGCCGGCGGCTCACAGGCGAAGGCATCCGGTCACGGGTCGAGCAGATCCTGGCACGAACCGGCGTGCTGCGATTCCGGACCGTCCACGCGACACCGGATTCCTCGGAGGTATCCGAACAGGCCGATTGCGGCTCCTGTCAGGGAGGCAAACGAAATGGCTAAAGTCCACAACTGGCAGCTCGGCCGGGAAATGCTCTACCCCTATGACGCGGGCCATCCGGACTGGCAGTTCGCCTTCGTCTTCAACATCAACCGCTGCATTGCGTGCCAGACTTGCACGATGGCCTGCAAATCCACCTGGACCTTCTCGCGCGGGCAAGAGGCCATGTGGTGGAACAACGTCGAGACGAAGCCCTACGGGGGCTACCCTCACAACTGGGACGTCAAGCTGTTGGCAATGCTGGACAAGGAGAACCCCGAAGGTCAGACCTGGGACCCGGCCGGCCCCAAGACTCCCGAGAAGCCGTACGGAGTATTCGAGGGAAAGACCATCTTCGAAGCCGCCGAGAAGAAGTACGGGGCGCAGCAGCAGCGGGTCCTGGGCTATTTGCCCGGCGACCAGGAGTGGCGCGGCCCCAACATCCACGAAGAGACAGCCGCCGGCAAGCTGGCCACCGAAGGCGACTGGGGCCGCTCGACGCAGTTGCCGGAACACGAGGTCTGGTTCTTCTACCTGCAGCGCATCTGCAATCACTGCACCTATCCGGGGTGCCTGGCCGCCTGTCCCCGCCACGCCATCTACAAGCGTCCCGAGGACGGCGTCGTGCTCATCGACCAGAGCCGCTGCCGCGGGTACCGCAAGTGTGTCGAGGCGTGTCCATACAAGAAGGCGATGTACCGGCCCACGACGCGCGTGAGCGAGAAGTGCATCGCGTGCTTCCCGCGGCTCGAGGGACAGGACGAGCTGCTCTCCCCGGACGGAGCGCCGCTGGAGACGCGCTGCATGAGCAGCTGCGTGGGCAAGATCCGGCTCCAAGGGCTGGTGAAGAAGACTCCGGCGGGCGACTGGGCGAAGCTTCCCGAGAACCCCCTCCACTACTTGATTCGCGAGCGCCAGGTCGCGCTGCCGCTTTACCCGCAATTCGGCACCGAGCCGAACGGCTACTACATTCCTCCGCGCTGGGTTCCCCGCAAATACCTCGTCCAGATGTTCGGTCCCGGCGTGGACAGCGCCATCGAGCAGTACTCGTGCCCGGACCGCGAGCTGCTGGCGGTGCTGCAGCTATTCCGGGCCGGCCGGCAGGTGATCTTCTCTTACAAGATCGAGCCCGGGCCGAAGGTGGCCGAACTGGAGGTCACGATGCCCGGCGGGAAGAAAAAGACGCAGCAAATCTTCAACGACACCATCATCGGCTTCAACAAGCTGGGCAAGGAAGCCGTGCGAGTCACCGTCGAGGAGCCGACTTTCGAGCGGTCCAAGGAGCACCTCAACTCGATCTGAGAGGCGTGCGCTCCGGCGCCCATTCCGCCCTCGGTGAGCTTCCCGACTATCTCGTATGGGAGCTCGAACTGTCTGGAGAACACAACCTGGCTGTAGCTGCCCGGCCAAGGCCTGGCCCGGAGCTGAGCTGGTCTCCGATGCGCCGTCATCGCGCGCCGAGATGGTGCAGCGTGGCGGCCATGCTGGCGATCGCGGGAAGATAGATCCAGGCGGCCTGGTTGGGGATGCCGGCCTTCGACGACAGCCGCAGCATCGTCTCGGAGAGCACCAGCGTCGCGGTGCTGAATCCCAGGGCACAGAGCAGCAGCGTGACGTCCTGGCTCATCCGGGCGACCTCGGAGAGCGCCCTCTCCATCGGCTCCAGCGGCAGCTGTACCTGGTAATGAGCGAGCCCCGCGTGCAGCGCGCCGAGCGCCGCCGCCGCGCAGACGAGGAACACCATCCAGCGCCGCACCAGCCAGCCCAGCACTTCGCTGCGGCGCCGCACGAAGATCTCCTTCTTCTGGCCGTCGAGCTTGACCCGATGAGTGCGGCTGGCGACGCCGACCATCTGGATCTTGACGAAGCCGGTGACCATTAGACTGATGGCCGCCGCCAGCATCGCCACCGAATGGACTTGCGCCCGCACCTCGGGCGAGGCCGCCGCGCTGGCCTGCCAACCGTAGAGGGCGACGCTGCTTCCGATGCAGGTGCCCAGCACGGCCCGCGCCGTGTAGGCGAGCGGGACGTGGATGGCGGGATTGTCCTTGCGGCGGCTCTGGATGGCGATGCTCTGGCTCATTGGAGGGGAGGTCCTTTCGTACAGAGTGTCTGATCCTCTGAATCGAAACTAGAAGCTCCACGTCACGTTGCTGTAGAGCGTGCGCGTGGAGTCGTGGGTCGCGGCGGGGTAGGCCGTGCCGGGGTTGAAGATGCCGTACTGCAAGTTCCACGACAGGTCGCTGTAGATGCGCCAGCCGCAGAAGAGGTCCAGGCCGGTGCCGATGTCGCCTGCGATAAGCGTGGCCTGGGGATCGCTGATCCCGCCGCTTGGATCGTCCTTGCGGTAGAAGCTGAGCTTGCCGCCCAGCGCCAGTTCCTCGAAGCCGGGATGCTCCTCCCAGGGCTTCATCGTGCCTCCCAGCCGCAGCACGCGCAGGTTGGAGAGGCGCGGATTCAGCGCGATGCCCAGGTCGTAACGGCCGAAGCCCAGGAAGTTGCCGTCGTCCCTGCCCGGGGCGTTGGCGCTGACCGAACCGAGGCCCGGCAGGCGCCCCGAGTCGCCCGAACCCTTGAGGACTTCGGCGGTATAGACCGGATGCATCGGACGGTCCTCGTGATAGGCCAGCGAGCCGATGCCGGCCCACGCGCCGATGTTGTTGGTGGCCGTGCCGCTGCCGATCGCGAAGCTGTCTCCCCGCTCGTAGATGGCTTCCGCGTGGTAGTCGACCTGCGGCGAAAAGCGGCCGTCCAGACCCAGGCCGGCATAGTTGGCGTCGTAGTGGAAACCTTGACCGGCCACCGAGATGCCGGTGGGCTGGCCGCTCTTGTCGCGCTCGGCCAGGATGTATCCGAAGAGCTTGCTGTCGTCGGCGCGCTGGTAGGTGAGGTCGAGACCGCTGAAGATGCGGTGCGGATGCGCGATGTTCGGATCGAGGTCGAGCTCGCGCGGCTTGTTCTTCCCGATGAAGGCGTTCAAGCCGAAGTTGCCGTGCTGCCGGAACGTGCGCACCGCGTCCAGGGTGTTGGCCAGGACCAGCCCGCTGCCGTAGCGGATGTACTGCCGGCCGATTCGGTAGCTGGCCCCCAGCAACTTGGAGTCGACATAGCCCAGGTCGAGGTCGAGGCCGTCGTTGGGAAGCTGCGGTGACAGCACGCCGGGGCTGACGCCGAACTCGTAGCCGATCGCCCGCAGCCGGACGTAGGCGTTGGTGCCGTCGCGCAGCCAGACGCGGCTCCAGAGGCGCATGTCCGAAAGCAGCAGCGACGTCACCGCGTCGGCCGTGTTGCGATCGTTGTCGTCGTTGCGGAAACTGGCCATCGTCAGGCCGGCCCATCCGCCGACCTGGAAATCGACCTTGTTGCGCCGCTCGACGCCGTGCCACCCCACGTCGAACTCCCGGGGAAGCAGCAGCTCGTTGGTCCGTCGGAGCGACGAGGTGTCCGCCGCCGGCGCGGCCCCCGCCGCGGCTTCGAGAGCCCCGCCCGCGTAGGCCGGGAGAGCAAACATCAGGCCCAGCGCCAGCGCCAGCACGCTCCTCGCGATCGTCGCCCGGGTGTCTCGCATCGTCGTCCTCACTACCTGACGCTGTCCGGTGCGCCGGCACCCGCGATCGGTGCCGCGGCGGCCGCCAGGATCGCGTCGACGCCGAAGACCTGGAACGTGCGCGTCTGGAAGACTCCGTCCACGGTGCCCGCGATCGCAATGTCGACTCCAGGCGTGAAGCCAAGGTTGACACTGTTGTTGCCGCGGACGAAGTTCCCGTCGCGTCCGGCGTTTCCGAGCACGCCGCCGCCTCCGGGCTGCTTGTCCGCTTCCGTCAGGAAGGCGACGCCCGGGCCGTCGTTGTCCACGATTTCATTGGAGAGCAGGAGTGGCTGCTTCGGGAAGGTCGAGCTCGCCTGGTTCACGGCGATGCCCACGGCCCCCGCCGCCGCAGTTCCTCGGCCGCCCAGGACGCGGTTGAACGAGAAGATCGGGTCGCTCGCGATGCTGATCATTCCCGCCGTCGCTGCGCCCTGCACCGTGTTGTGGTCGATCTCGACCCGGCTGCTCACCGATGCCGTGCCGGCCACGCTGTCGACCACCACGATGCCCTGGTCGAGCCCCTTCGTCACCCGGCCGAAGGAGTCAGCGGTGCCGGTGACGCCACTCAGTCTGTTTTGAGAGAGAGTGGCCGCCGTTCGCTGAATTCGAATGCCGTGCCGGACCGCTGCGGTCGAGGCGATGACCACGTTGGCCACGGCTATCAGCGAAGAGTCCGCGGCCGTTACGGCCGTGGTCGTGTCGGTGAATCGGTTCCCCTGGACCAGCGCCGTGGAGCGCGTCAGGCTGATGCCCAGCGGGTTCTTGCCGAAGACGCCGCCCACGACGATCGGCGAGGAGCCGACGGCCACGACACCCTGAGCGGCATCCGTGAAGACGCTCGACGAGATGGTTGCCGCGGCGTTCGAAAGCTCCACCGCGGTGCCTGAGACCGAGCGGAACTCGGTGTTGGTCACGAGGCTGCCGCGACTGTTCTCGATCCGGATGCGGGCCCCCGGCGTGCGGCCCGACAGGCGCTTCAGGGTCGCCCTTGCGCCGGCGCCGCCTAGCAGCAGCCGGCCCTGCACGCGGATGTCCGGCGTGGGACCCGGTTGCGTCGACAGCAGGGCGCCGGTGAAGAGCGCGCCGCCGCTGCCGTCGAGAGCGTCGACGGTCACCAGCTTCCGCCCCGGCCGAACGCCTCGCAGCACCAGGTTGCCCGCAAACGGAGGCAGCGCAATCGAGGCCTGGCGGTGCACGCCGCCGGTGGCGTCGCCGCCGCTGAAGACCTTCAACACAAGCTTGCGAATGTCGCCGGCGTTGGCGGATGAACCGAGGAATTGCGGCACGCCTTGGGCGGCCGGAAGAGGCGCAATGCCGACCACTTGCTGCGGCTAGCGCAGCACCTTGAAGACCAGCGTGCGCTCCGTGCCGAAGGTTGCCTCTCGCGGCTGCTCGTTCAACAGCCCTTCGGCGCAACCCGAGGCCGCCAGCAGCGCCGCCGCCGCCGTCAGCACGAAGGCAAGCCAGTGGAGCAGCCTTTCGCGAACCGCCAGCACCGTATCCATTGAGATTCACATGTCCGCACGGCCGCGCTCAGGGCGCGGTCAGCACCTCGAAGCGCATCACGAGCGCGGAGTCGGCCGAGAACAACGACGCCAGCTCGGTGACGGAGCTGGGAGTGGTCGGATCGGCCAGCGGCCGGTGGTTGACCTGGTTGAACTCGCGCGTCGACTCGACCTCGGTGTCGTCGGCGCCGGCCGGGGCCATCGAGAGCGCCGTCTGCTCGCGATAGACCTCACGAGGGCTGAAGGCCCGGTTGTCGAGCAGGCGCCCCGTCTGTCCGGAAGCGATGCGGACCTCGCCGTCCCGGCGGGCCCGGGCGCGCGCGCCGCCCGAGAGCGCCTCTACGCGGGTGCCGAATTCCTCGGCGTAGCTCACCCGCTTCTCCTGGGCGTCTATCGAGGCGGTGCCGGTGTTCGTGGCCACGACAAAGTTCTGGCGTCGCGCCGAGTGCGCCGGCATCTTCACACGCACGGCGCCGATCCTCAGGTAGAGCTGCGTCCAGAGCCTGCCCTTCTCGCGATGGTGCTCCTCGATCTGCAACTGGGTCAGCCCCTGGACCAGCACGTAGGCCGGCCCGGCGAACTCGAGCACCATCGAGGCTCTCAGGCCCGTGGAGACGTAGTCGCCCTCGTGCAGCACCGTTCCCTGGCAGGCGGGCGCCCAGGTCTTGTCGGCGCCCCGGCGGACCTCGGTGTCGGGGGAGGCCGCCACCACCTTGATCTCAAGCGCGCCGGCGGCCCGCGTGAGCAAAAGCAGCACGAGGACCGAGAGGATCGAAAGCCGGGCCATGGTCGCCTCCTGCGCTCGCAGAGGTTCCCGGCGGCGAGGGTATCCCAGCCGCTCGGTTCATGTATCGGACCATGTGCCAAAAGGGGTGAGCGAAGGCCGCACTCCTGTCTGGCGGGGCCCGGCCTCGGCTGCTATCATCGGGCCGCATGAAGCCAGCCCCCCGCATCGGCGTTTTCTTCGATCGGGACGGGACACTCACCGTCGACGACGAAGGCTACGTGGGCGACCCGGACCGCCTGGTGCCGCGGCCCGAAGCCCGGGAGGCCGTGCAGCTCTTGAAAGCCGCCGGCGCGTTCGTTTTTCTGGCCACCAATCAATCCGGCGTCGCGCGGGGACTGTTCGACGAGGCGGCCGTCGCCCGCGTCAACGCGCGCCTGGAGGAGCTTCTAGGCGTCCGCTTCGACGCCGTCTACGTCTGTCCTCACCACCCGACAGAAGGCGCCGCGCCGTATCGAGCGATGTGCCGTTGCCGCAAACCCGAGCCGGGTCTGCTGGAACGCGGGCTGTCCGACTGGCGTCTCAAGGCCGAGGATTGCTACGTCGTCGGCGACGCCGCGCGGGACGTCCTCGCCGGCAGGCGGCTGGGCTTGCGAACCGTGCTGCTGTTGAATGGAAGAAACTCCGACGATCCGCCCGCGGCGCCCGACCACGCCACGAACAGCCTGACCGACGCCGCCCGATGGGTCCTGGCCGACGCCAAAGAGAGTCAAACGATGATGGAGCTCATTATCAAGCAATTGAAGGAGTCCGCCGCGGTGAAGCTGGCGATGGTCGAGAAGAACGCCGCCGACATCGCCCGGGCGGCCGAGGTCG
>JACQFU010000093.1 GCA_016199905.1 Candidatus Wallbacteria bacterium | reverse complement strand
TACGTCAGCCGCCGCGCCAGCTCCGGCGCCACGACACACCCCGCCGCGCTCGCCAGCACGAGGTGCCTTTGGGCCATGTCCCGGCGGCCCGCGGCGAGGTAGCAGAGGATGATACCTTCATGCCCCGCCCTGCTGCACGGATCGAGTTGCAGGGCGTGGGTGAAGTGCTTCAGCGCCTCGTCGCCGTTTTGCAGCAGGAGCGCCGCGCGCCCGAGGCCCTCGAACGCTTCGGTCATGTCGGCGCGCGTCTCGGCGGCCGCGGCGTAGGCGTCGTAGGCGTCGCGGTCCCGTCCGTCGCCGATCAGTTGTTCGGCCAGCTCCACGAGGCTGCCTGCGTCGTCGGGGCTGATGCGGGCCGGGTAATCGTAGGGGCTCGCGGCCAGAAGGCGGCGATACTTCGCATCCATCTCCAGGTAGAGTCGGCGGCCGGCGCGAAACGGTTCCTGGTCCACGAGGGGCGGCGGGCGCCCCTCCTGCTCCAGCTCGCGAAGCAGGCGCCGGCGGCGGAAGTCGGTCCAGGAGCTGCCACGCCACAGGGCTGCCAGGTCGCGGTAGCTGCGGCGCCAGGGGCCGTTGGTCCGATGCTGCACCACGGGGTTCTCGTCTCCCGCCACCCCGCCCGGCGAGCGGAAGAAGGTCGCCAGGGTGCCGAGAAATCGGACCAGCTCGTCCTTGCGCTGGGCAGGCGTGCCGACCTGGAAGTCGGCGAGCAGCAGCTCGTCGTGCGGGTCTTCGCAGGCGGGCGGCGCGGATTCGTCGAAGCTGCCGCGGTAGTGAGCGTCCAACTCGCGGCCCAGGGCATAGAGCGTGGTGCGCTCCAGCTCTCCGCCGTTTCCGGCGGGAAAGATTGGGATGCGAAGGATGACGGGGGCGCGCCCCAGGCGCCGCGCATAGAGCGCCTCCAGGTCGGCCGGAAGCTCCGAGAGCACTGTGGAGCCGAGACTGGAAGCGGCTTCTGCGACAATGACGACGGTGCCGATCGGGCGGGCCTTCATCTCATCGCGCAGGCGATCGAGCAACGCCGCCCGGTGGATGAGGTACAGCGCCTTCGCACAGCACCGCAGCTCCAGATCGAAGGTCTTCTCGGTGAGCCCCAGATCCTCGAGGAAAGGACAGCGATCGAGCAGCTCCGGTACCGGCACGAGCGGCAGCGAAAAAACTCCGGGACCGGCACCCGACGTCTGCAAGCGGACAAGCGCAACGTTTTCCATCGGCCGGACCGAAGCGAGCAGCCGGCCAACGGACTCGCCCACTCCGATGAGCATCAGGGAACCGCCGGCCGCCGGCAGCGACGGCGCCGCCCGCAAGGCGGGCTCCGGTGCTCGAGAGGAGGCATCCGCAGGCGGCACTCCCTTGGGAGCGTCCCCGCGGCCGGAGGCGGCTTCAGTCACCGGTGCAGGCGCAGCTCCGGGGCTCTCGGCGCGCAGGCGGGCGCCGTTCCTGCCGTCCTCGGACGGCGGAGACGATCCGGATTCGGGAGGCTTCGGCGTCGGGGCGGGCATCGAGAGCGTTCGGGTCATCCCTGTCCAGTTGCGTATGCTACTGTAACATCGCCTTGACGTCGATCCAATTCCTGCTCTCGGTGTTGCTGGCCCTGTTGCTCCCCGCGGTCTCCGAGGCGGCCGCGGGTGTTGATTTCATGCCGCTTTCCAAAGTGAAAACCGGCATGAAGGGGAAGGGCCGCACGGTCTTCTCGGGGACGCGTCCGGAAGAGTACGACTTCGAGGTGCTGGGCATCTGGCACCGGGAGTCGCCTGGTCGGGACTTGATCATGGTGCGTTGCGTCGGCGCGACGATCGAGCGCACCGGGCTGATCGCAGGGATGAGCGGGAGCCCGATGTACGTGGAAGGCAAGCTGATCGGCGCGCTTTCGGGAGGGTGGGCGTTCTCGAAGGAGCCGGTCGGAGTGGTGACGCCGATCGAGTCGATGCTGGCGATGCTGGACGGAAAGAGCGCGCCGGCAGAAGGGGCCGGAGGCGGGGGGCGATCTCAGCTCGCGCCCTTCGCAACGCCTGTCTTCTCGAGCGGCATCCACCCCAAGGCGCTGGAGCGCTTCAGGCCGCAACTTTCGGAGTGGGGATTGGAGCCGATGGCCGGAAGCGTCGTCGCATCCGGGCCGTCCACGCCCACGGTCCAGGAAGCTGCGGCACGGCTGGAGCCGGGCGGCTCGCTCTGCGTCCCTCTCATCGAAGGCGACCTCTCGATGTGTGCGCTGGGGACGCTGACTTGCATCTCGGGTCCGAACATCCTGGCCTTCGGGCATCCGATGATGGGGTTCGGCCCGGTGGAGCTGCCGATGGCGGCGGCCGTGGTACACGCCGTGGTGCCGAGCTACGCGGTCTCGATCAAGATCGGGAACTCGACGGCGCCCGTGGGAACGCTGACCTTCGACGGGCGGTCGGGCGTGATGGGCCGGCTGGGTCCGCTTCCGTCTACGTGCGAACTGGAGGTGCGGGTCGGGCACGCGGGCGCGCCGTCCCTGAGGCACGCGCGCGTGGCGCGGCAGGCGGGGTTGACGCCGGAGCTGCTGGCGATGGCCGCATCCAGCGTGGTCTTGAACGAGGTGAAGAGCGCGGGTCCGATGACGGTGCATTCCAGGATCGAGGTGGAACTGCCCGGTGGACTGAAGGCGCGCTTCGTCTCGGCGGCGGCGACGACCGACTCGCCCGGGGAAGCCCTATCGGACTTGATGGAGCCGTTGGCACTTTTGCTGCGCAACCCTTTCCGAAGCGTCACCCCGTTGGCGGCGCGCTTCGACTTCGAGGTGGATGGCGAGGCAAGGCTGGCGACGCTGGACAGCATCCGGATCAACAAGCCGCGGTTTCGCCCGGGCGAGACGGCCGAGGTGACGGTGACGGTGAGGACTTACGGCGGCGGTCTCGTCTCCAAGACGGCGCCGGTGAAACTGCCGAAAGACCTCGAAGCGGCGGTGGCCACGATAGCCCTGCTCGAGGGAACGCGTACGCCCACCTCGCTCTACGTGCGCCTGGGGGCCGGACGCGACGGGGCCTCCGTCGGCGGCCGGGAGCTGCCGGAGTTGCCGGGCTCGGTGGTCTCGGTGCTGGCGGCCCAGGGCGTCACGGGCGTCTCCAAACTCGCGGCGGACCTGGAAGTGGAGGTGCCGTTCGGCCGGGTCGTGACCGGTCAGGAATCGCTCCCGATCGAGGTCCTCGGAGACGCTCAAAGATGACTGTTCGCAAAATCGCCGCCGCCGGAGCGCTGCTCGTGGCGCTGGCCGCGGGCTGCCGCGGCGCCTGGGCCGTCTGGCCGCAGGTCTGGTTCAAGGGCTCGCAGGCGCACTTCGAGCCGGGTCGG
This sequence comes from Candidatus Wallbacteria bacterium, assembly GCA_016199905.1. GTDB lineage: Bacteria > Muiribacteriota > UBA6191 > JACPRK01 > JACPRK01 > JACPRK01. Next base: position 622 of record JACQFU010000093.1, on the reverse strand, counting down.
TTCGATCGCGTCTCGCTGTCCGACGCCGGCGAAGTGGCGCTGGCCCCGGCGCCGGAGCTGGTCTTCGAGCCGGCCGGCGAGAGTTTTGTCTGGTCTTTGGCGGAGTCGCGTGCAGGCGAGCTGTACGCGGGCACGGGTCCGCACGGACGGGTCTATCGCAGGAGCAAGGGGAAGTGGGGGCTGGCGCTCGAGACCGGAGACGTCGCGGTGACGGCCCTGGCGGCCGCGCCCGACGGGTCCGTCTACGCCGGGACGATTCCGAGCGGACGCATCTTTCGAATCGCTTCGGGCGGGTTCCAGGCAGGCCCCCCGATCGAGACGGGCGAGCGTTACGTCTGGGCGCTGCGCTCCCTGCCGGACGGCGCGCTCGTGGCGGGCACGGGCGCTCGAGCCCGGGTGTTGCGCTTCGACGAGCCGGGCGCCGTGCCGCCCGAAAAACCGAAGGTCCTGCTCGAGAGCCAGGAGGATCACATCTTGTGCCTCTTGCGATGGCCGGACGGAGCGCTGCTGGCCGGCTCGGGCGGACACGGACTGCTCTACCGAATCGAGCCCGACGGCAAGACCCGCGTCGTGTTCGACGCCCCCCAGGAAGAGATCCGCGCGCTGGCAATAGACGGAGACA
>JACQFU010000081.1 GCA_016199905.1 Candidatus Wallbacteria bacterium | reverse complement strand
CGCATCGTCGGTCAGATGGTGGAGAAGCAGCCGCGCCGAGCGAAGCTACGCTATTACCTGGCCTACATCTACTACTCGGCGTCCCAGAACACCCGTGACGAGGAGCAGAAGAGCAAGCTGCTCGACAAGGCGCGCGAAGAGGTCTATCGCACCCTCGACCTGCAGATGGACAAGAGCGATCCCGAGAACGCCGTCTGGGTCGCCAACGCCGAAGTGCTCTTCGATCGCATCTCCGGCGATCCGAACCGGCCCATCCCGCCCGTTCACGGTCGGGTCTCGCGTCCGTTCAACGGCGAGGGCGGCATCCTGGTCGCCAGCGTCATGGGGCCCGATCGGCGGCCGCTTTACGACATCGCGGGCAAACCCGTCGTGAGCTTCGGCAACGGCATCGTCGAGGACGCGGGCATGGACCGCAACCTGGGGTTCTTGGTACGGGTGCGCTACCGCGATGCCAACGGCCAGCCCTTCGTCGTCGAGTATGGCAACTTGGCCGACGTCAACGGCTTGAAGCCTGGCATGAGCATCGAATCGAACACGATCCTGGGCCACGTTGCGAAGGGGCAAGGACGGGACGAACCGACTCTCTTCCTCCAGATTCAGCGTCAGGGCCGTTGCTACGATCCGGCCAAGCTTCTCGCCGGCACCGCCCAAAAAGGTGACACGTTCTGAGGGGATGGCTCCGGGCTACGGGCCCACTGCCCTCGGCTTTGGGGTGCTCTTGCCGGGAATACCGACTGGCTTTCGCGTGCTCTGCCTTGCTTGCCGCTCTCGCTTCGGCTGAGACTGCAGCTCCCCGGCCTCTGCCGGTGCCGGTGGCGATCGTAAAGCTCACGCCGGCTCGCGACCTCGCAGTTCACGGAGCGTCGCCGATCGCCTGCGATCCCTCGGGTCGCACGGCTTACGTCGTCGACCGGGCAGGCTTCCGGGTATTGCCCGTGGGCGTGGATGGCAAGGCCGGCAGCCCGCTAGGCTATGCGAGTCGCGGACCGGGCGGGCAGGCCAATCTGGTTAGCTCGGCCGCGGTCGCCGGCGGGGCCCTCTACCTGGCGGCACCCGACACGCAGCTCATCACTCGGCTGTCGCTCTCGAGCGGCGAACCGAGCTGGATTGGCATTTCGCCCGGCGGCATCCCGTTCTTGCAGATGCCGTCGATCGTGGCCGTTGCGGAGGGTGGATTGGCCGTTTGGGATCCGGGACTTCGAATGGACGTGACGGTCTCCCTCGAAGGCAAGATCCTGGCGGCGGAGAAACGCGTTGGCCTGACACCCTGGCCGACGCCTGGCGGCGGACACATGCTGATCGCCGATAACCCGGACGGTTCCTGGCGGTTGAAAGGCACGCGCGGCAGCTATGACGCGCTTGTTTTGGCGCACGCCGGGGGGGCCAGGGCTGCATCTTGTCGGCTCATCGGCTCGGCGCCCGGGGGCGGCTGGGTCGTCCACCACTACCTGGGCGAAAGCGGGCCGCCCTCCGGCGCCTGCCTGCGCTGGTTCGACGCAACGGGCAAGGTAAAGGCCGAGGCCGTCTTTGCACTGGAGCAGGCGCAGGACTTGCCGCCGCCGCCCGGGTCGGCAACCGCATCCGATGGGCGAGTCTGGTTTCTATCTTCGACAGGTCCCGATGCGTCTGTCATGGTTGTGGGACCGTAACTTTCCGGCCTCCGGGTTCGTAGTGTAAGAGGGTCTATCTCTCACCAAAAAAGAAGAACCGAGAGGAGCTATCCGTGAACCGGTTCAATTCCGTTGCCCTTGCTCTGAGCTTAGGTCTCCTGTCCGGACTGGCAGTCCAGCTGCCGGCCCAGACAGCCGACCCGACGGAGATTGACATCGCCACGCCTCCCGGCAACGGCGGCGACGACACGCGCGGCAGCGGAGACCAGTTCAATTTCGAGGATCCGACCGGCGAGCCTGGCGGTAATCCCGGCGGCGATACCCGCGACCGCTCCGGCGGCAACCCGGCCGCCCCGCTGGATACGGGTCCCGGCTTCGACGGGCTCAACACCTCGGAGCGCCGCAACCGCCCTCCCCAGTTCAACGACGACACGGCCCGCCGTCAGTCGGCCACGGCCTCACGCTCGAGCGATCCGCAGACCCGCCAGATCGAGGCCGAGATGATGCGGATCGACCTGGACTTGCGAGAGCTGGAGTCCGATATCCGCTCGTATCAAGGGCTGCTCGAGACCTCGCGAGGCAGCAGCGAGTCGCAGGCGATTCAGCGTGCGCTGTATGACTACGAAGCCCAGCGCCGGGCCCTCATCGCGCAGAAGCAGAAGCTGTCGACCGCGCGCCAGCGCGTTTCCGGCGGGCGCAACGGCCCTGGCGCTCCGGACCCGAGCTTCACGGCGAACACCTTCGAGGAAGAGCAGCGCCGCCGCCTGAAGGACGGGATGGACGGAAATCCGCTCTCACCCGAGAGCATCGTCGGCAACACGGCTCGGGACGCCGTGCGCGCCCGCGACGTCACGCGCGACAACGAGATCCAGAAGTTCATCGAGCAGCTGCAAGACCCGGATCTCCAGGAAAAGGTCTCCCAGTTGAACGACGCCGCCCGGATGGATCCGTCTCTGCAGAAGCCCTTCGACGATCTGCTCGAGTCGATCCGCAAGGCCGGCGGCAAGAACGCGAAGCTGACCGACGTGCAGGACGCCGTCAAGAAGATGGAGGACGAGACCAAGCGCAAGGGGCTCGAGAGCAACCAGCTCGTCACGCTCTTCATGGCCAAGGCCGGCCGCGACGCGATTCCGGCCGAAGACTACAACAAGTACGTGAAGGTCATCGCGGACTTCGACCAGAAGAATGCCAAGGCCGGAAAAGAGTTCTCGCCTGAAGTCAAGAAGGCGCTGCAGAAGGCGCGCGAGGACTACGTGGCCTACCAGATGGCCGAGAAGAAGTTCCTGATGGCGCAGACGAACGCCGGGCTGCGGGAACAGGCGGAGCTGAAGTTCCAGACCCACCTGCAGTCGCTGAAGTCGTTCCTCAAACTGCTCGATCAGGTGACCGGCGGCGGCTCCAATCCGAACGGCATCTACAAATCGGGACCCGCGGCTCCGACGGATGCGCCGGTGCTCGCGCGTCGCAATGCGACGGGCGATCTGCCGGTGCCCGACGCGCCCGCAGCGACGTCTTCGACGGCCGCAGGCCCTGCGGCTCCCGCCGACACCACGGCGACCTCGTCGGAGCCGAGCGCGGCAGCCAAGGCGAACCCGGATCTTCTGGGTAAGGTCGCCACGGCCCTCAAGTCGTTCGACGAAGGCGTGGACACCAAGCTCAAGGAGGTCGAGCGGCGGGTCGAGAAGGCCTGGACCGCGGACCGTCACTGGTACAGCGGGTACTTCTGGACGACCGACCCGCGGGAAGCCGAGTTGACCGTGCTCTCCAAATCGTACTTCTCCTGGGACTCGTCGGACCGCACGGGCAACGTCTTCAACATCTGGCCCACCCAGTTGGCCCAGATCTACGCCGACGCGGCCACGGGCGGCATCGACGTGGACAAGGAGCCGAGCCTCAGGGCAGCGACCACGAAGGCCCGCGAGGCCGTACTGGGCACGATGTTGGTAGCCAAGCAGCTTCAGGGCTATGACGGCCATCTGAAGACCGTGGAGGACGCCGATCTCGGGGACGCATTGAAGAAGTTGAACGTCGTGCGCGATCCGAGCCCGACCCACTTCGACCTGAAGGAGTTCCGCGACTCCATTGCCAAGGACGCGCCGACGATCCGGCTCAAGGTCGAGAACCTCTGGACCAACCAGCAACTCTCCGACGCGCGCGCCCTGCTCGCGGCAGCCCAGAAGAAGGACTTTGCCGACCAGTCGAAGCTCGAAGACCTCAAGGTCCAGTTCCACTGGTTCCAGCAGCGGATGGCGCGGGGCTATCAGAGCGGCGCCAACGGCTACGGTTACTGGATGAGCGTGACCGATTCGAACGTCTACCGGCTCGTCGAGATCGTCAACAACTACCTCGACAAGAAGGCGTGGTTCGAGGCCAAGGTCGCGCTGGACGAGCTGAGGTGACAAGCCGGACTCTGGTCGATCGCGGCCCCGACGAAGGGCTCGACTCGCAGGAAGTCTTCCTGGCGGTCTGCAGTTATGTGCCTGTGCTGTGCCTGCTTCCGACGTTGAGCCGCAGCGACAGCGAGTTCGCGCGCGCTCATGGCAGGCAAGGGACAGTTCTGTTCCTGGCGGAGATCGTGGCTTGCATGGCGGCCTTCATTCCTCAGGTGGGCGTGGGCCTGATGGCGCTGGCTCTGCTGGCGCTGACCGGCGCGGCGGCTCTGGCGGCCCGGATGGCGCTGGCGCACCGCACGTGGAAGATCCCGCTGATCGGGACCATGGCCGATCGGCTGCGCACGCTGGCGCCCTGATCTCCCTCATAATGAGGGCATGCGCACCCGGGAAGAGCTGCTGGCGTTCCTGCGAAAGGTCGCGGCCTTGGAGCGGGCCGGCGGTTATCGCAATCGCGCCGTCTTCGGCGGACTGGGCAAGCTCGCGCCAAGCGTCGAGGACTGGAGCGGTCCGCCGGCCCCCGAGCCGGCCCTGACTCATCCTGCCGCCCGCCTGCTCGCGCGTTATGGCGCCGTCCCGACCGCCGAACGTCCCGAATGGATCGACCGGCTGGAGCGAATTCTGAGCTCGGCCGAAAACTCCGAGCCGCGAGTCGACGTTCCGGAGCCCAAGAAAGCCTCGGTCCGACCTCCCCCCGTGGGCCCCCTCACTCTCAACTGCCCCGTCACGTCGTTGCGCGGCATCAAGGAACAGACGGCCAAGCTGCTGGCGCGTCTGGGAGTGCGCACCGTGGAGGACCTGGTGTGGCACCTGCCGGAGCGGCACGAAGACCGCAGCGTGGTCACGCCGATCGCGGCGCTCGAGACGGCCAGGGACGCGACGATCGTGGCCCGCGTTTCCAGCGCGGCTCGCGTCCCCTTCGGCCCGCGCAAGGAGCGGCTGGAAGCCGTGCTGGTCGATGAGAGCGGCCAGGTCGAGGCTGTCTGGTTCAACCAGCCGTGGCTTGCGCAGAAGCTGAAGCCGGGCGTGGTGGCCTCGTTCCACGGCGCGGTACGGCAGCGCGACGCCCGCCGGCAACTGCAATCGGCCGAGATCGAGTTCCTGCGGCCGCCGGCGATCCCGTCGGCTCGATTGGTGCCGATTTATCCGTTGACTGCTGGACTGTTTCAGCGCGGCGTGCGGCGAATGGCCCGGGAAGCGCTGCAGGCGGCCGAAGGACAGGTGCGGGAGGACCTGCCGGAAGAGCTTCGCCAACGTCTAGGATTCCCCGGAGTGTTCGAGTCTCTTGGGGCCATCCACAACCCGCCGTCGCAAGCAGTTCTCGACGACGCCCTGGAGCGGCTGCGCTTCGGGGAGTTGTTCTTCCTGGAGCTGGCGGTCGCCGTGAAGCGTCATCTATTCCGAGACGCCCGCGCGGGCGTGCAGTGCGAAGATGCGGCGGGTCTTTTGAGTCGACTCTGGAGCCGGCTTCCCTTCCGCCTCACCGGCGCGCAAGAACGAGCGGTCGCCGACATCCTGTCTGACCTGCGCCAGCCCCAAGCGATGGCCCGTCTGGTGCAAGGCGACGTCGGCTCCGGAAAGACTGCCGTCGCACTGGCGGCCCTGGTCGCCACGGCCGGCAGCGGCTGGCAAGGCGCCTTGATGGCCCCCACCGAGATCCTCGCCGGCCAGCACTTCCTCTCCGTCCGCCGCCTGTGCGCCGACCTCGGCGTCGGCGTAGAGCTGCTCGTCGGCAGCCAGGGCACACGAGAGCGCCGCGCTTCGCTCGAAGCGATCGCCTCCGGCGCCAGCGCGCTGGCCGTCGGCACCCACGCACTGTTCGAAGGCGACGTGCAGTTCGCCCGGCTTGGTCTCGTGGTGATCGATGAGCAACATCGCTTCGGCGTCCATCAGCGCGCTCGCCTCAAGCTCAAGGGTGACAACCCCAACCTGCTGGTGATGACCGCTACGCCGATACCGCGCACGCTCGCCTTGACGCTCTACGGCGATCTCGATCTGTCCGTGCTGGACGAGATGCCGCCGGGCCGCCAGCCCATCCGAACTCGCGCGCTGCCGATCGAGAAGATCGCGGACGTCTACGCCGAGATCGCCGCCGCGGTGTCGCTGGGACGCCAGGCCTACGTCGTATGTCCGCTGGTCGAAGAGTCCGAAAAGCTCGAGGCCGAGGCTGCCGAGGCGACCTTCGAAGAAGTTCGCTCTCGATGGCTGCCGGGCGCGCGTATCGAGCTGCTGCACGGCAGGATGCCCGGCGCCGTGAAAGCGCAGGTCATGGAGAAGATGCGGCAGGGTGCGGCCGACGTGCTCGTCGCGACGACCGTGGTCGAGGTAGGCGTCGACATCCCCAACGCCACCGTGATGGCCGTCCTGAACGCCGAGAGATTTGGCCTGGCGCAACTGCACCAGCTGCGCGGACGCATCGGCCGCGGCGCCCACCGTTCGACCTTTTACCCGGTGGTGGCCTCGCGCTCGCGCGACGTGCGCGAGCGGATGCGCGTGCTGGAAAAATCGTCGGACGGGTTTCAGGTGGCCGAGAAGGACCTCGAAATGCGAGGGCCCGGCGAGTTCTTCGGCACTCGCCAATCCGGCCTCGACTACTTGCCCTTTGCGCTCGTGGCGCAAGACCCGGACCTGGCCGCCGCCGAGCTCGCGGCGACTCGCGAGCAGCTCATGAGAAAATACGGAGAGTTCGTGCACCGGCGGCACTAGACTCGAACCCCTCTACAATTCACACCATGCGCATCGTTTCAGGCAAGTACGGCAGCCGTCACCTCGTGGGCCCGCGCGCGGGCGGGTTTCGCCCCACCTCCGATCGCGTGCGGGAGGCGCTCTTCAACCTGCTGGGACCGCTTGGACCCGAGGTGGCGTTCGCGGACCTCTACGCGGGTAGCGGGGCCGTCGGCATCGAGGCGCTCTCTCGCGGCGCGGGGCGCGTTGTCTGGGTAGAGGGGGCGGGCAGCAGTTGCTGGACCATCCGCAAGAACCTCCAGGAGCTGAAGATCCGGGAAGGCGACGTCATCCAGAAAAAAGTCGCGGCGTGGGTCGCGGGCCCTCACGAACTGTTCGACGTGGTCTTCGCCGACCCGCCCTACGAGCTGCCCGTGGACCAAATCCTCGGCGAGCTGGCCGCGGGCCCGCTGTTGAAGCCGGAGGGACTACTGGTTCTGGAGCACACGCGCCGCCAGGAGTCGCCCGATGCGGTCGGCCGGCTGAGCCGCGTGGACCGACGCAAGTACGGCGAGTCGATGCTGAGCCTCTATCGGGAGACCGCGGAGGCCGATCCGGAGCAAACAGAGCCATCCGAGTGAAAAGCTCCTTCGAGACGGTTCGCCTGCTTGCGCTCGCCGTGACCATCGCCGGCGCGACAACGGGGCTCGCGGCCAGGGCGTGGCTCGCCGGCAGCCAGGTCGTCTCCGTGACGGCGCTGCGGCTGCCGCCCCAAAGCGAGCGCGCGATCTGCATGAGGGCCGCGCCCGAGCCGATCGTCCTCCAGGACCCAAGACTCTCCGGGATCGTTCTGAAGGCCCTCAAGAAGCCCTTCTCGATCGACAAGCTGGCGGCAATCTGCCAGGGGCTGCGCGCGTTGATGCCTCTCGAACCGACCTTTCCCAGACTCGACTGGGACCGGCTGCCGGAGGCCCCGATCGAGCCGCGGGAAGTCCTGCAACGATGGAGCCGCGGTCTCGACGTGGATGCGCTCTCGGTGTCGAATCTGGCCATGCAGCTCGCCCGCGCGTCTCAGCTGCAATGCCGTCTCGTGAAGACCTCCGACGGAGAACTTTTCTGCCGCCGCGGGTTCGCAGGTTTCGAATTCTGGTACGGCGGGCAGGAAGGCTGGATCGTGGTCGACCCGGTGATGGGAGTGCTGCTCGATGCTCCGCACTTCTTCCTGTCGCTGGCGGAGGCCCGGTTGTTCGTGGCGCGGGGGCGCCGGTTCTCGCCTACGGTCTTGGTCCCGCCGCTGTCGCCCAGCCCGTTGGGCCGGCACGATCGCGAGTTTGCGACTCGGCTGCGGCGAATGGACGTGGCCGTCGAAAGCAGCGCCGGCAGTCTCCCTATCCGGTGGGCTGCCGTCGAAGATGGGCTCTACGCGCCTACGGCCAGGCGCCTCGATGGCTTGGGCTTCGGCCTCTGCTGCTGCGCCTTCTTCGTCTACGGGACGCTTCTCTTTCTCGTCGCTGTACGGAAGGAACGCGAGTTGCGCGCGTTTGGGAGCCTTGCGCTGGGCGATGTCGGAGCGTTGCGACGTGCCGTGTCCGACCTGGAACGCCAGGTTGCCAGCGAAGGCGTTCGTCTCCTGCACATCAGAACGGTTGTGGGCCTCGAACTGGGCCGGTCGGCGCGGACGCACGGTGCCGAGTCCCTGGACCGGCTGGCCCGGGCGTGGCGGCAGGTCGACGGGGCTGCGGAAGACGCCTCGGCAGTTCGGCTGTGGTACCTGTTGCTGCTGGGCGCCGTGGGAACGGGGAGTTTCTTGCTCCAGGCCCTCTTCATCCCGGGCAGTCAAGACGAAGACGCATTCATCGGCTATCGCTATGCCCGAAATCTGGCGGAGGGAAGGGGATTCACCTTCAACGCGGGCGAGCCTGGAGTCGAAGGATTCTCCAACACTCTTTGGCTCCTGCTCCTCGCGGCGTTCTACAAGGTCCATCCGAACATGCCGGATGTCGCGGCCGCCCTGGGGCTTGCCGTGGGCGTGATGCACGTATGGCTGCTGGCGTACATGGCGTGCCGGCTAGGACACCGGGCCTGGCTGCCGCTGCTGATTGTCACAACCAATGTCTGCTTTGCCCGCGGCCACGTATCCGGTTTGGAGACAAGCCTGGTGGCTTTCTTGACGAGCCTGGTCGCGTTTCTTTGGGGCCTGCAGCAGGACGATGAGCCAATGACCCGGGTCCGGACCTCCTTGGCTTGTTTTGCCCTGTCGCTTGCCCGTGCCGATGGCTGGTTCCTCTTCGGCGCGCTATCCACGCTCGAGTTGCTCCGCGTTCGGGGGACGGCGCGTTCGGACTTGGGCCGGAGTTGGTTCGCGCCGTTCGGTGTCCTGGCGTGCCTTTATCTCGCCGTGCGAGTGCACCTGTTCGGCAGCATCGTCCCGCACATCTACTACGGGCGCCTGATCGCTCAGCGGGGTGGACTCTGGCAACGGCTCCCTCAGGGCATCGCCTATCTGGCGAACACCCTGTTCCAGAACCCAGCGTACCTGCTGGGCGTCGCCGGTATCGTCTGCGCCTGGCGCCGCAGGTCGGCGGTACGATTGGCCGCGGTGGCACTCGCGCAGTTCGCGCTCGTCGTCGTCACGGGCGGAGACGTCGAGTACATCGGCTTCTGTCGATTTGCCGTCCCGGCCATGCCGTGCCTGGCGCTCCTGACTCAACAGGCAGTCGAACTGCTGGAGCCCCACTCGAGGCGCGCGACCGCGACCGCCGCCATTGCTCTGGTGCTCCTGGCGAACTCTTGGTCGGGCCCCTCTGTGACGCCGGCAGGAGCATGGGTGCCCAACCCACTCGTCCAGACCTTCTTCACTGCGATGTCCGATTTCCCGGAGACCTTGCGGTACAGGATCAACCAGTTTCGGAGGCGGCGATACGATCCGCGGATCAATTCGTTCGATGCGGCCGTAGCCAGGCATCTCGAGGCGACGACTACTCCGAAGGGAAGCCTTGCTTGCGGACAAGCAGGTCAGATTGCTTACGGCTGGCGCGGCCCGTTCCGAGACGTCCTGGGGCTGTCTGTGCCTGCGCCGTGGCTCGATCCCTACAATCCGATCAAGAGTCAAAGGCCGGACCGATACTTGCTTTTCGAGGATCAGGCCGCCGTGAACTGGGACCGCTTGGCCGGCGCCGGATACCGTCTGGAGCGAGTCTACTGGCTGCTCTGGTCCGACTGCCCGAACAACGTCTACATCTTGCTCGGACAAGACTCCGCGCACGGGGTCGAGATGAAGGCGCCGCTCGTCGACACGTGGACCGAGAGCATCGTTTGGAGCCACGTCCCGCGCGATCGCTACGTTCTGTTCTACGACACGTCGAAGTCCCTCCCGCTCTACGATGGCCAGGCTCACTGGTTCGACAGCGAGCAGTTCGGGGGGCTCCCACCGGAGCTCCGATACTGGGTGACGCAGTTGCTCTCCAGGGAGATCGGGGCCGCGGCGGCTTCCAGGGCGCACTGACCCGAAGCACACGCGCGCGACGCCCACGGCCCGCAGGTCTGATAAGCTGCCCACGTGAGTGGCATGCAGCAACCGATCGTGCTGCCGCGCGGCGGAGTGCTTTTCCCTACGGCGGCGGGGTGCATCCAATACGGCGCCGTGCCGGAGACCATCAAGGACACGATGGTGCTTCCGGAGGGCGTCCCGACTCTCTACGTCATCCCGGAGCGCCTCTTCGCCATCGAGCGCGGCATCTCGCTGGCCGAACTGGAGTTCCCCGCCTATTACAACTTCTTCCTCAAGCGCCAGAGCATCCGCGTCGTCTGTCGCCACGAACAGCGCAAGATCCTCGAACCCGTCCTGCGCGAGGCCCTCTTCGGTCCCGAACAGCTCGATCCGGAAGAGTTCGCCGGAATGGCCCGCGACCAGCTCCCCGACCTCGATGCCGAGTTGGCCTACTTCCGCCGCAACCCTTTTCGCCCTGGCGTGCCGATGCAGCTCGAAGACCTGATCGACTTCTGCGAGTTCGACTCTTCGGGTTCCGCGCGCATTGCCGAAGGTGTCACTGTCTCCGTCGAGGATGACGGAGGCATCTCGATTCGAGAAGGCTCCCAGACCCGGTGGCGTTGGATGGGCCCTCCGCCCCTGCCGGAGCGTACCGTCCGCTCCTCCGGTCCGCTCAAGTCTTTCCGCGGTCCTCTCCTGGGCGTCAGTGTCATTGGCAGCGGTCACGGCTTCGACCCGGGCAACCGCACCAGCGGCTTCATCATCTGGATCGAGAGCGAAGGCGTCATGGTCGATCCGCCCGTCGACTGGCTCGACTGGTTCTCCGGCTACGACATCCACCCCAAGCAGGTCGACACGCTCATCCTCACCCACTGCCACGCCGATCACGACGCCGGCACCTTGCAGAAAATCATGCAGGAAGGGCGTATCACCATCTACGCCACGCCCACTGTGATGCGCAGCTTCGTCGCCAAGTACTCGGCCCTCACGGGCGTCTCGCCGGTGGCTTTCCGGGACCTCTACGACTGGGTGCCGGTCAACACTGGCGAACCGGTTTACTTGAATGGCGCGGAGGCGAATTTCCGCTATTCTCTGCACTCGATTCCGTGCACCGGCTTCGAGCTGCGGCTACGCGACAAGAGCCTGGTCTATCCGTCCGACACGCTCAACGTGCCCGACCAGATCCGCAAGCTCCACGCCGAGGGTGTGCTCTCCAATCGGCGCCGGGACACGCTCCTGTGTTTTCCCTGGCAGCACACGCTGGTGCTGCACGAAGCCGGTATCCCGCCCATCCACACCCCCATCGATTACCTGGCCACGCTGTCCGAGGAAGTGAAGGCGCGCACGCTGCTCGTCCATGTTGCCGAGAAGTCCATACCGCCAGGCTCCAATCTGAAGATCGCGCCGACTGGCCTGGAGAGCACCAAGGACCTGGGAGAGCAACCGCTCGCCTTCCAGGAAGCCGTGCAGATGCTGGACGCGATGTCTCGGGTGGAGATCCTCGCGGAGCTTTCCGTCAGCCGCGGCTGCGAATTCCTGCGGATGGCGCGGCGAGTGCGCTTCCAGGCGAGCGATAAGTTCATCCAGGCCGGCAAGCGCGGCGACGACTTCTACATCCTTCTTTCGGGCCAGGCCGGAGTCTGGGTGGACGGCAAGGAGTTGAAGGTCTACTCGGCCTACGACTACATCGGCGAGACCGCGCTGGTGCTCGATCAGCCGCGGACGGCCGACGTGATTGCCAGGACCGACATCGAGGCCCTGGCTCTGGGACGCCACGCGTTCATTCACCTGATCCGCGGTACCGGAATTGCCGAGCGGCTGGTTCGCCTGGCGCGCCAACGCACCAAGAACTGCTGGGAACTGCTTGAGTTGAACCCCGTCTTCGAAGGGCTCACGGCCAATCAGAAAACCCAGCTCGAAATCTGCATGGATCCGGTCGAGTTCGAGGCCGGCGAAACGCTAGGCGAGACTCCAGTTCTGATCGAAGAAGGAATCGTGCGGGTCCAATCCACCGAGGGCGCGCTTCTGGCCCGGATCGAAAAGGCGGGGTTTGCAGGCGACCCCGCACACATCCTGCGCGGGCACACCTGGCGTTTCCGATTCCGGGCCGAGACGGCGCTCAAGGGCTTCAGCTTCGACCCGGTCGAACTGCGCCGCTTCCTTCGCAACAATCCGGGTGTCTATCTGCACCTGCGCGATCTGGTGCAGCCGTGGAAAGTCGCGGCGGGGATCGAGTAGCACGATTTCCCGCGTGCTAAAATTCATCTGAGAAGGGAGCGGCCGCCCCTCGGTGGAAGGGGGTTCTGGGCTTTGTCGAACGGAAACGAACCCCTGGTAGACTTCCAGGCGCTCTTCGTATTCGCGCCGGACCTCTATCTGGTCCTGACGCCGGAGCTCACCATCGTGGCCGTGAGCGACGCCTACCTGCGCGCCACGATGACCCGGCGCGAAGCGATCCTGGGCCGCTCCCTCTTCGAGGTCTTCCCCGACAACCCGGACGACCCGGCCGCCACGGGAACGCGCAATTTGAGGGCTTCGATGGATCGGGTCCGCGAGCGGCGCGTACCCGACGCGATGCCGGACCAGAAGTACGACATCCGCAGGCCCGAGGCGGAGGGCGGCGGCTTCGAGGAGCGCTGGTGGAGTCCGGTGAACACGCCCGTCTTCGGGCCCGACGGAAACTTCATCTATATCATCCATCGAGTTGTGGACGTCACCGACCGCGTCATGCTCCAGCGGCTCAGCACCGAACAGCACGAACTGGCCGAGAAGATGCGTGCACGTGCCGAACGGGTCGAAGCCGAGCTGGACCGCAAGGCGGCTCACTGGCGCGAGATCGAGTCCCAGATCCAGGAATGCCGGGACGAGATCTTCTCGCTGGCGGAAGCGCTCCCTGAGGTCGTCTGGACCGCGCGGCCGGACGGCTGGGTCGACTACTGCAACCAGCGCTGGTGCGACTACACCGGCCTGAGCGTTGCCCAGACGCAGGGTTGGGGATGGGGGCCGGCGCTGCATCCCGACGACCTGCAGAAGTGCATCGATCGGTGGGCTGTGTCCGTGCGAACCGGTGAGGTTTTCGAGATCGAGTATCGGTTCAAGCGCGCATCCGACGGCGTCTTCCGCTGGCACCTGGGCCGAGCGATGCCCGTGCGCGACTCGCGCGGAAAGATCCTCAAGTGGTTCGGGACCTGCACCGACATCGACGAGCAGAAGAAGGCCGAGGAGGAGCGAAGGCTGATCTACGAGCGCCTTCGGGACCTGGATCGGCAGAAAACCGTGTTCTTTGCCAACGTCAGCCACGAGCTGCGAACGCCGCTCACACTCATCCTGGGCCCCGTGGACAAGCTGCTTGCGGGCGGTAGCCTTTCCGCGGCAGATCGCGCCGCGCTCGAGACCGTAGCTCGCAACGCGCGAATCCTGTTGGAGCACGTCAACGCCCTGCTCGACGTCGCAAAGCTCGAGGCCGGCCGGATGCAACCAGAGCGGGTCGACATCGACTTGGCCGTCCTGACGCGAGTGCTGGCCAGCCACTTCGAGTCGCTCGCGTCCGAACGTGGAACGAGCTTCACGATCCAAATCCCGGCGACGCTTCCGGCCCGCGTCGATCCGGAAAAAATGCAACGCATCGTCTTGAACTTGCTTGCCAACGCGTTCAAGTTCACCCCGGTGTCAGGAAAGGTCCGGCTGACTCTGCGGGACGATGCGGACTCCGGCCGGTTCGTCCTCGAAGTCGCGGACAGCGGCCCCGGCATTCCCTCCCAGCACAGGCATACGGCCTTCGAGC
>JACQFU010000080.1 GCA_016199905.1 Candidatus Wallbacteria bacterium | reverse complement strand
GGGCCTCGGCTCCGCCGGCGCGGGCGGCGGCCTGGATTCGATCGAGCGTAGGCGCAGCCGCCAGGTCGCCGAAGGCGATGTTGCTGGCGACCGTCTCCTGATAGCGCACCGGCTCCTGGAAGAGCACGGCGATGTGCCGCCGCAGCGCGGCCGGAGCGAGCTCTTTGAGATCGCGGCCGTCGAGCAGCACGGCTCCGGATTCGGGGTCGTAGAAGCGGCAAGCGAGCTTGATGAGCGTGCTCTTACCCGCTCCGTTCTCGCCGACGACGGCCACGATCTTCCCCGCGGGGATGGTGAGATCGAAGCTCTCGAGCGCCGGCCGAGCGCTGCCCGGATACCGGAATGTGACGCCGCGGAAGGCGAGCTCGCGATTCAGACTGACAGGCTCCACCGGGTCCGATGGCGGCAGCTCGATCGCAGGCTTGCGGCCCAGGAAGTCGAACAGGTTCTCCAGGAAGGCCAGGTTGCGCTGCAGCTCGCCGGCGTTGCCGAGGAGCGCGCGCATCATGCGCTGGCCCTGGGCGAACGCTTGCGTGAAAAGGGCCAGCTCGCCCATCGAGATGTGGCCCGCGGCCGCGCGAGTCGCCATCGAGGCCAGGCCGGCCGCCATCACGAGCAGGCCGAACGCACCGGCAGCCGCACTCTCGGCGGCCTCGCCGCGGTTCAGCATTTCCTGCTCGGAGCGGAGCCTGGCGCGCAAGTCCTGAAAGGTCTTCTCGAGGTGCGGGCCCAGCTCGAAGAGCCGCAGCTCCTGCGCGGAGTGCTGCTGGGTCATCACCGAATCCAGGTAGTGGGCTTTCCTCACGTCGGGCGTGTTCTTCACGCGCCACTCGTGAAAGCGCCAGGAGTACTTCAGCGTCACGCCCAGCGCCGGTAGCGTGCTGACGAGGAGCGCCAGCGGCAGCGACGGGCCGAAGCGGAGCAGCACGAACGCCATCGCGGCCAGTGTGATGCCGTTCTGAACGAGCCCTCCGAGGCTCTCCAGCAGGGCCACGGGCCTCGAGAGCGCGTCCACGCGTGCCCGGTGGAGTCCATCGTAGAACTCGGCCGTGTCGAAGCAGGACAGGTCGAGCGAGAAGGCCTGGACATGAACGCTGCCCGACACGTGGTCCTTCACCAGCTCGGCCTGCGCGGCGCGCACCCAGCCCATTGCGCTCTTCAGACTGTCATCCAGCAGGAGGGTCGCCACCATCAGGGCGCCCCAGAGCCATGTCGTCTGCGGAAGGCCCGCCTGCGTTCCCTTCCCCAGAAGCGGTGCCAAACTATCGACCAACGCTCGTGTCTGGAAGACCAGCGCCAGGGGCAAAACCCCCTGCGCCGCCAGGAGCGCCGCCCATGCCACCGTCCAGCCGCGGGAAGCGCGCCATACCACGGCGAGCGCCGCGGGCAGGTGGCGGGTCTGTCTCCACGCGCCTCGCCAGTCGTGCATCAGTCTGAGAACTTCACGCCGTTTCGCCCTGTGGCAAGCTGAAACCGCAAGCGACCGGCAAAGCCCGCCGCATCAGGCCATCGGGACTCGGGAAGGGTCGCCGGCGCGGGGCCAATCAGGATCAGCGGCCAGAAATCGTTCGCGGTAATGGATGCACTCCTCGGTGCGGCATTCCCCGTCAGCGCTGGGGAAGGTGCGTCTCAGCAGGCCGCCCGCGCCGTGTCCGGGTCGCCGGCCCGTGCGGCGGCGAAACCTTCCTTTGCTCCGCGAGCCAGGCCGACCCTGGAGATCGCGGCGTCGGCGACGGCGAGGATCAGGTCGTCGTAGTCGAGCCCCGCGCAGCGAGCCGCTTTGGGGAAGCACGAATTGGCGGCGGGATTGGGAATGACTCCGGGCAGCGGGTTGAGCTCGATGATTTGCGGATTGCCCTTGGCGTCCAGTCGGACGTCGACGCGGCACCAATCGCGGCAACGCAGCACGCGAAAGGCGCGCAGGCAGGTCTCCCGGACTCGCTCCTCCAGCTCGGGCGCCAGCGTGGCGGGGCAGTCGAAGATCTCCAGCGGCTTGTCCGTGGTATCCCAGATCCACTTGGCCTCGTAGGAGTAGATGGGATTGACGCCCTCGGGCAATGTATCGAAGCGCACTTCCACGATCGGGAGGATGCGGATTTCATCGCCGTTGCCCAGCAGCGCGACGGTGAACTCGCGGCCGGGAAGGAACTGTTCGACGAGCGCCGGCTCCTGGTACTTCTCGACGACCCGCCGGATGGCGTTCTTCAGCTCGGCGCGCGTGCGGACGAGACTGTCGTCGAAGATGCCCTTGCTGGAACCCTCGTAGAGCGGCTTCACGAGGCATGGCAGCTTCACGCGAACCGGCTGGTCGGCGGTCTCGACGACCTGGAAGGTCGGGTTCGGCACCTTGTGGTAGGAGAGGATCTCCTTGGCGCGCGACTTCTCCAGGCAGACCGAGAGGGTGAGCGGATCGGCCCCGGTGTAGGGAATGCCGAGAAGCTCCAGCATCGCGGGAATCTGAGCCTCGCGGCTGGAGCCGTTGAGCCCTTCCGAGATGTTGAACACCAGCTCCGGGCGCTCCTTGCGGAGCCGCTCGAAGCAGTCCTCGTCGGCCTCGATGAGGCTCACGTCATGGCGGCGCGCCAAGGCCCGGGCGATGGCCTGGATGGTCTCTTCCGAGTCCCACTCGGCGAAGCGGTCATCGCCGCCGTTGGCTCCGTTATCGGTCTTTCTCTGGTTGTAGACGAGAGCAACTCTCATGAGGCTGTCGGGCTTCCGAAGCGGAGCTTCGAGTCATGACTGCCCGGCGGAAGTCCCCCCTCCGGGCGGCGCGTGAGTATAGGGCGCCAAGGGCGGGTTGTCAAAGAAAACCGGTGCCACACGACTGCCTCCCCTTTGCAGTCGCGCGGCACCGGCGCAGTCGCCTGCTCGAACTCAGAGGTTCGACGCGATGTCGTGCAGAGACCGAGCGTTGCCCTCCATCTGCTCGGCGATGCCCCGAGCGCGCGCCATCCAGAAATTGGCGTCGCCGGTTCCGGAGTCGTCCAGCGACGTGAGCTGCTGGGACATCCCGCGCAGCACGACCGTCAGCGGGTCGGAGCCGTCGCCCGACACCGCGAGCAGAGCGCGGCCGGCCGCGCGGCCGAGCTGGGCAAAGTCGCGGGTGGTCCTCATCCAGTAGTAGGCGTCGCCGTTACCCGAGTAGTCGGGGCAGGCGGCGACGCGGCCGAGGCCTTCGATCACGGCCGCGGCGGGAACCACGGACTGAGCGCTGTCGCCGGGCCCCGCGGCCTGGGCCACCTGGCGCAACAGCCGGCCCGCGTCGCGGACTTTCTGGGCGATGGCCGTCGCTCGCAGCATCCAGAAGTTGGCGTCGCCGCTGCCGCCCCAATCGACTCCCAAGAGCCGGGCACCCAGTCCGGAAACGGCGGCGGAGACGGGCCCCGGCTGCATTGAGCGGCCCGCATCGCGAACCGCCGACCCGAACGCGCGGGCGGCGATACCGAAGTCGCGGGTGGTCTTCATCCAGTACTCGGCGTCACCGCGGCCCGACTCGTCGAAGCCGTCGGCGACCAGCGCGTAGGCTCCGAGAGCCACGCTCAGGGGCATCAAGGGATGCACTTGGATTGGCCCGTCGCCGGTGCCGTAGAGCTTGGCGAAGGACGCCGCTCGCGCCGCCTCCCGGGCAGGCTGCTGGGCGGCGAAGAGCGGGGTGAGGGCGAGGATACCGGTGGCGAGGGTGACGATTGCGGTCTTGCAGTTCATTTGTGAAATCTCCTGCTTCTCAGCTCGAGAAGCCGGGAAGTCTAGGGACGAACTGCAAAAGCGTCAATCCCCTATTTTCACAAACGTAGCGACTGGCTATAGGTCAAAAGTAGCCCAGTTGGGATGAAAGTAGCCTGCCCCCTCTGCCGCGGATGACGAGGCGGCATCATGGGCATGAAATGGGCCGATCCAGAGCGATGACCTTCGATCATGCCCGAATGGGGGTAGGATATAAGGATCGCGTTTTGCCAAATCATGTCCGGGCAGATCCGGTGACTTGAACTGCCTTTGTTCCTGTCCTGGTATCACTTTGAGCCAAGCTCTCCGGGATTTGGCATCAAGGTTGCACAAGTTGCGGCCACCCAATTGACTTCAATTGCGGAGGGCCTGGCTGGCAGATAGTCAACCCCCCTACTATCCGACGGACGGGCTCTCCCTTAAATACACCCGAGATCAACAACGGGCTTCTCGAAACGGTCCCGTGCTCCGCCCCCCCTTGCACAGGATCACTTGCGTGGAGCCCTCTCTTTTTTTTCGGTTCTTTCTCTGCGCGCTCGCTTCACCGCTGGAGCGCATCGTGGACCGCCTCGCCGGCGATCCACGTCGCACGCACGGCCAACTCCCGGGGATGCGGAGCCAGCGGGTCGCCTTCCAGAGCCATGACGTCGCCGTTGCAACCTGGCGCGATTCGGCCGGAGCGCAAGCCCAGGCCGCAGGCGGCTTGGGCTGAGACCGTGTAGGCTCGGAACGCTTCCCGCGCGCCGATTCGCTCGGCTGGATACCAGCCGCCAGGCGGTCGGCCGGCTCGGTCCTGTCGCCAGACCGCGGCCTCCAGGCCTGCTCGAGGGTCCGGGTCGCCCACAGGCACGTCGCTGCCGAAGGCGACCTCGGTGCCGGCGGCCCCAAGCGATGCCAGCGCGTAGGCCAGTCGCGAACGCAGGCCCCACTCGCGGTCCGCCGTCGGTATGTCGTCCGGCACGTGCGAAGGCTGCATCGATGCCAACACGCCCAGCTCCGCGAACCGCGTCACGTCGGCCGGATGGAGCAGCTGCGCGTGTTCGATCCTGAGCCTGGCCCGTGGGTGGGTGCGCCGCACCTGTTCGAAGAGCGCCAGGGCCTGTCGATTGGCCCGGTCGCCAATGGCGTGCAGCGCCAGCGTCCATCCTCCCGCCAGTCCGCGCTCGGCGACCCGAGCCAGCTCGCCGTCGGAGAAGAGCCCCATCCCGCGGTCCTCGACTCCGGTTTCGAACGGCTCTGCCATCCAGGCGCTCTTGCTGCCCAGACTCCCGTCCAGGAAGAGCTTCAGGCACCCCATCGTCACCCTGGCTCCCAGGCGTGTTCCTGCCACCAGCCGCTCGCGCTCGGCATCCTGGAGGTCCGTCAGGCGAATCGAACCCAGCACGTGCAGCGGCTCGCCTAGCTCCGCGTACGCTCGGGCGGCCGGCAAACCGTCGAAGTCTGCCACGGCGGTGACGCCACAGCCGTAGAGTCGGGCTGCGGCGCGGCGGATGGCCCGCCCCAGGGCGCCGCCGGCGAGCGCCGGCACGCGGTCCCACATTGCCTGCGCGGCGTCCTCCCGCATCACGCCCGTCGCCCGCTGGCGGCCCGATTTGCGCTCGGTCATCACCCCGCGAAGTCCCACGGCGCCTTCCGGAGGCAGCGGTCCGGCCAGGCCGAGGGTCTCCAAAGCCAGCGAGTTGACCCAGCAGCTATGAAGGTCCAGGCCGTCGATCACGGCCGGCCGATCGGGGCAGACGCCGTCGAGGTCGTCTCGGGTCGGCCACGACGTGTCGGTCCATGCGTTCCTGTTCCAGGAGCGTCCTCGCAGCCACTCGCCTGCGGGCAAGCCCCTGCCGGCGCGGAGCAGGCGATTCAGAGCATCCGGAAGGTCCTTCGAGTCCGACAAGTCCACCGCGGCCGTTCCCGAGGCCCAGCTTTGCAGGTGGACGTGCGCGTCGGCGAAAGACGGGCAGAGCGTCAGCCCGCGCAGGTCGACGACCTCATCCTGCGCGCGCCGCGCCAGCTCTTCGCGTCCTGCCAGCAGGCGCTGCACCACGCCCCCCTCCACCTCCACGCCCCAGGCCTCGGGCCGCCCGGGGTCGAGGGTGAGCACGCGCGCGTTGGTGAGGACGAGACTGGGCATCGGGTACCTCCGAAGGGAAGGATAACGGAGGATTGCGGATTTGAGATGGGAGACTTGAGACCGAGAGATCCAAGTATGGGACTGGGCGACAGACGACAGACCATCACAGAAAGACGATGGGGGGACGCCGGGCGCCTCGCCTCCTAACGGCCTCAGGCGGCCCGCCATCCGACGCCTACTGCATCGTCTTGCGGAACGCGCGGGCTGCAAGCCCGAGGCTCAGCGCCGTGAAGATCAGGAGCACTCCGGATTCGCGCCAGAGATAGCCGATGCCGATTCCCTTCACGATCACGCCTCGCAGAATGACCAGGAAGTACCGTAGCGGGATGATGAAGG
Source organism: Candidatus Wallbacteria bacterium (assembly GCA_016199905.1). Lineage (GTDB taxonomy): Bacteria > Muiribacteriota > UBA6191 > JACPRK01 > JACPRK01 > JACPRK01. Next base: position 1,177 of record JACQFU010000080.1, on the reverse strand, counting down.
TGATCAGCTGGATGGGGAAGGGCATCGACTCGATCGGGAATATGAATCCCGAGAGCAGGATCGAGGGGAGGTAGATGAAGATGCTGGTCAGGATTGCCTCCTGCTGCGTGTCGCTGACGGTACTCACCAGCAGCCCGAGTCCCAGCCCGGAGCAGAGGAAGAGCGTGGCCAGGCTCAGCAGCAGCCCCAGGCTCCCCTTCACCGTCACGCCGAAGAGCACGTAGGACAGCGCCAGGATCAGCAGCATGTCGAGCCAGCAGAGGAAAGCGTACGGGACCGTCTTGCCGAGGATGAACTCGAAGGGACGGATGGGGCTCACCATCAGTTGTTCGATGGTGCCCAGCTCCTTCTCCTTGACCACTGCCATGGCCGTGACCACGATCGTGAGCTGCAAGAGCAACACGCCGATGATTCCGGGGACCATGTAGTTGACCTGCTCCAGGTCCGGGTTGTACCAGACCCGCGGACGCACGTCGATCGGAATGAATTGGTCCTCCGACTCCAGACCCATCACCTGGCGCACCGAGAAGTCCTGGATCACGCCGCGGGCGTAGGACATCGACAGCGAACTGGCGTTGGAGTCGCTGCCGTCGACCAAGAGCTGCAAGGTCGACCGCCGGCCCTTGGCGAGCGCGCGCGTGAAGTCGGGCGGGAACTGGATGCCCATCTTCGTCTCGCCGCTGTCCAGGCAGGCGGCAAGCTCCTCCTCCGTGGCGACGTGTCGCACCAGATCGAAGTACTCGCTCGACCGGAACCTCTCCAGCAACCCTCGGGAGTAGGAGCCGTGGTCCAGGTCGAGCACGGCGGTCTTGAGGTGGCGGACCTCGTTGTTGAAGCCGTACCCGAAGATCACGAGCAGCGTGATCGGCATCGAGACGATCAGCGTGCGGATGCGCCGATCCCTTGCGATCTGCAGCGATTCTTTGTAGACCAGCGCCAGGATGCGGCGGATCACCCGGTCACCTCGCCAGCTCGCGGGTCAGGTGGACGAACACGTCCTCGATCGTCGGCGGAATGGTCTCCAGAGAGAACTCGAGACAGCCGGAGTCGCGAATGGCCCCCTCCACCAAAGGTCTCGATTGCTGCTCCGACTCCACCAACAGATGGATTTCGTTTCCGTAAAGCGTCGCCTGTGGAAAGCGCCGGCGCAGCCTGGAATGCAACTCCTGCAGCCCCT
>JACQFU010000079.1 GCA_016199905.1 Candidatus Wallbacteria bacterium | reverse complement strand
TCCTGGTCGCCACGCCGGGCCGCCTGCTCGACCTGATCGCCCAAGGGTACGTCTCCTTCGCCAAGCTCGAAGTCTTCGTGCTAGACGAGGCCGACCGCATGCTCGACATGGGCTTCATCCACGACGTGAAGAAGGTCATCGCCACGCTGCCGCGCAAGCGCCAGACGCTCTTCTTCTCGGCCACGATGCCTGTCGACATCCGGCAACTGGCGCGCGACATCCTGACCGATCCCGTGCGGGTCGACGTCACCCCGGAAGTGGCCACGCCCGAAAAGATTGACCAGAGCGTCTACTTCGTCGACAAGAAGGACAAGGGGGCGCTGCTCACCGACGTGCTGGGCGACCCGGAGATCAAGCGGGTGCTGGTGTTCACTCGCACCAAGCACGGCGCCGACAAGGTCGTGCGCCAGCTGGCGCGCGGGGGAATCCCGGCCGTGGCGATCCACGGCAACAAGTCGCAGGGCGCCCGCGAGCGGGCACTGGGAGGCTTCAAGGCCGGCCGCACGCGCGTGTTGATCGCCACCGACATCGCCGCCCGCGGCCTCGACGTGGACGAGATCACTCACGTCATCAACTACGACATCCCCGAGGTGGCCGGGACCTACGTGCACCGCACCGGCCGCACGGCGCGCGCCGGCGCCGACGGCCTGGCGTTCTCCTTCTGCGACGTCGACGAGCGCGCCTACTGGGGCGACATCGAGCGGCTGCTCGGGTTCCGCGTTTCCATCGTTGGCGACCACCCCTACCCCGCTTCCAGGAACGCGCCTTCCTCCGGCTCCGCGGGCCGGCCCCAACCCCAGGGCCGCCCGCGCCGCGGTCCCCACGCACGCCCGGCCGCGCCGCGCCGCTCGGCGCTGCCTCCCGGTCTCGTGCAGCCGCCGGCCGCCGCGCCGGTCGCCCCCGGGGCGCGCTATCAGACGCGCCGCCCGGGCCGCGCCCGGCCGCGCATCTGGGGACGGTGAGGCGCCCCTCGCCCGACTCGACCCGGCAGACGCCGTGGGCTATCCTCTGGCCTCGTGACAGCCCCCATCAGCCTGGGCCCCATCGACTCGGGCATCCTGGTCGCCTACGTCGCGCTACTGGCATCCATCGGCTGGTGGGCCGCGCGTAACGCTCGCAACTCCACCGAAGACTACTTCCTGGCCAGCCGCTCGATCCCGTGGATGGTCACCACCGCCAGCTTCCTGGCCACCACCATCAGCGCGCTCACCTTCGTCGGCACGCCGGCAGAGGGCTACGGCGCCGACTACCGGTACCTGTTCAGCAACCTGGGCGACATCGCGGCCGCCTTCTTCGTTGCGCTCTACTTTCTGCCCGCGTACCAGAAGGCTGGCGTCACCTCCATCTACGAGGTGATCGCGCGCCGCTTCGGTTCTCCGGTGCGCACGGCCTGCTCCGGGTACTTCCTGATCTCCAGGACCCTCGGGTCGACCGTGAGAATCGTGGCCATCGCCAAGGTGCTGGAGGTCGTCAGCGGAGGCTCGATCCCCTACCCCCGCTGCGTGTTCATCGTGGTGGGAGTCGTGCTCTGCTACACGACGCTGGGCGGCGGACGCGCCATCGCCTGGACCGACCTGATGCAGTTCACGCTGCTGATAGGCGGCGCTCTGGCCGCGCTCGTTTTCATCGTCCACTCGGTCCCGGGCGGCATCGGCGGCATCATCGAAGCCGGTCGCCACGCCGTGCGGCCCGACGGCACCCTCTACAACAAATTCAATTTTCTGGAGCTGCTGAAGCCGGAGAACCTCGGCCTCTTCCTGCTGCTGGCCGTCTGGGGTTTCTTCCAGTCCGCCGCTGCCTACGGGGCCGACCAGGACATGGTGCAGCGTCTGCTCGCGTGCAACGACCGCAAACGAGCGGGCTGGAGCCTGATGATCAGCGGACTGGTCGGCATCCCGATCGCCTCGCTGTTCCTCACGATAGGAGTGGGGCTCTACGCCTACGCGCGCGTCCACCCGGAGCTGATCGCGGGCATGACGGACAACGACCACGTCTTCCCGCGCTTCATCCTCACGGTGCTGCCTGAAGGCCTGCGCGGCCTGTTGCTCGCTGCGGTCGCCTCCGCCGCGATGGGCAGCAGCGACTCGGCGCTGGCTTCGCTGGCGACCGCCTTCACGCTCGATTTCTACAAACCTTTCTGGGGCAAGGGCGCCACCGAGGAGCAATGCGTGCGGGTCTCGAAACTGTCCTACGTGGGTTTCGGCGTGCTCTTCATGATCTTCGCGCTGGCCGTGCGCAACCTGGACCACCTGCTCTGGCTGGGGTTCCGGATCGTTGCCTTCACGTACGGGCCGCTGCTGGGCGTCTTCGCCGTGGCCAATCTGACACGCTGGCGCGTGGATCCGTATGCGATGCTGACGATGATGTTCGGGACCACGCTGATCACGTTCGGCGCCGCGATGATGGCATGGGGGATGGTGGAGCCAGGCGTAACGACCGGTTTCTGGTACGCGCTTCATAACACCTACTGGCGCTTCTACATCATCGCCGGCGCGTTGCTGGTGCCGTTGGGCGCCTGGCTGGCGCGCGAAGAGGCGACCCCAACCGCAGGAGAGCTCCGGGAGGCCTGACCCAGATGAGGATACGGACTGCCGCGCTGACGTCGCTCGTGCTTCTCGCCTTGCTGTCTCGACCCGTTGCCGCCCGCCCCTTCGGCAGCCGCCCCGTGGGAGGCGCGGGCTCGCTGCTCTCGTCCGGCATCACGCGAACCTACTGGCTTCACTTGCCTCCAAAGGAGAAGCGGCCTGCCAAGATGCCGCTCGTGCTGGTGCTGCACGGCGGAGGCGGCACCGGTCGTGGGAACGTGCGCCTGTCGGGAGGGACCTTCGACAAGCTGGGCGATCGCGACGGATTCGCCGTGGTCTATCCGGACGGCATCGAGAAGGGCTGGAACGACGGCAGGAAGGACCTGAACCAGGCAGCCACGCTGCGCAACCTGGACGACGTGAGGTTCCTCTGCGACCTGGTGGACAAGCTGGCAGCGGAATCGGGGGTCGATCCCGCAAACGTGTTCTCCTGCGGCATCTCCAACGGAGGCTTCATGTCGTTTCGCCTCGCGCACGACGTTCCCCAGCGCGTCCGAGCCATCGCGCCTGTGGCGGCATGCCTGGGGCTGGAGCTGTCGAAGCTGCCGCCGCCCGCGGCTCCAGTGCCCCTGCTCGTGATCCTGGGAACCGAGGATCCGCTGGTTCCCTACGGGGGCGGCCGCGTTGGCTTTGTCCGCAAGAACCGCGGCACCTGCCTATCGGCGGCCGAGACGGTGAAGTACTGGACTCAGGTCAACGGGTGCTCGGGGAAACCTGCGCGCGACTTCTTGCCCGATCGCGATCCGCAGGACGGGACGAAGGCCGTGCGCGCCGTCTACGGCGGCTGCAAGGCAGGCACGGAGGTCGTCCTGGTGAGCGTGCAGGGGGGCGGCCACACCTGGCCCGGCGGCTGGCAGTACTTGCCGGAGCGGATGATCGGGAAGACCTGCCGGGACTTCGACGCCGCCGTGGTGATCTGGGACTTTTTCAAGCGGCACCTGAGCTCGGCTTCGGGCTCCAGGTGACGTCCGCGCCCACTGGCCGTTTCGCGAACGCCAGCCGGAAGAGCCTCGAGGACGGAGCGGCGGGAACATTTGTTTCCCGCGGCCGGTAGTGGACTGTCGAGGGAGGTCCTCTCGATCATGACTCGATTTGCCATTCGCGCCGCGCTCCTCGCCCTGGCCGTCACGGCCGCGGCCAGCTCCACGCTCTTCGCCATGTCGCCCGCTCTGCAAGCGGTGGACAGCAAGTTGGCCGCAGAATCGCAGCGTATCGAATCGGCGCTGGCGGCGCTGGGCAAGCTGGAGCCGGAGCAGCTCTCGACCCTCAAGGGCGGGCTGCCCGAAATCTTCAAGTCGTTCCAGACGGGCTACTTCACCGTCGCCGGTCAGTACATGTCGGAGGACAAGAACGTCCGGCTGATGCTGAAGACCGTGGCCGACCTGCGCAAGTCGCTTGGGGGTGCTTGGACCGGCCTCACCGTCACCGACTTCGCGCTGGCGCTACATCGTGCCAGCTCGGACCACCGGCGCTCGTCGGCCAACGGTGCGCTGGTGCTGGATACCATCTACAACGACGACATCCTGGCCGACCCGAGCGATCTGCTGCGAATGCTGGAGACTCGTCGGCTGTTCAGCAATCTGAACATGGCGCTCGCGCAGCGCGCGTATCTGGACAAGACCCAGGTGCCGGCCGAGCAGGGCAAGGCGCCGCCGGTGGCGCGGGCCATCGCCGCGCTCGTGACTCATTTCCCCGGCGAGCGGGGTCGGGCGATCCGCGACACGCTCGAGCTGCTGGGCATCCAGGACCTGACGGCCTCCATCTTCGTGAAGCACGCGATGGAGCGGCTGAAAGACCCCGCGATGGGCGACCGCATCGAGCGCTTCCACACCGCTTTGCTGGAACGCCAGAAGGCCGTGCGGGCCAATCCGGCCGAGGCCGGCGAGGGCCCGGGTCTCTGGCAGATCGCGCAGGAAGTATCGGGCGATCCGCTGCTGGCCGCCGAGCTGATCGGTGTCTTCACGACCCAGCACCGGACGCTGGCCAAGACTATCTTGCCGCTGCTCCCCTCTCGGGAGGCGCAGATCCCGTACCTGGTGCCGCTGACTCGATGCACGGCGAACTTCTTCCTCGTGCAGGAGCTCTCCGAGGCCGTGAGAGGTTCCGGCAAGGTCTATTCGTTCCCCTATCCGCAGGGCAGCGCCTCCGACGATCGCCGCTTTTACCACTTCTGGTCCGAGGCGTTCATCGCGATCCAGTTGCGCAAGAAGGGCTACTCCCCCGAGGTGGTGAGCTTCGTCTCGTCGAACCTGGGGCGCGCCTATGAGACCTACACGCTGCCCCTCAACATCCGCTTCGCCCTGAAGACCGGAGGCGATGCCTGGAGCGAGTTCGGCGGCTGGAGCCAGGACGTGGACGCTCATAAGCGGGGCTCGGCCTTCGGAGCGGGGCTGGTCCGCTAGACCGGTTCGCCCGGCGCCCGGCCCGTCAGGCGGCGGCGCTCGCGCCGTCTTCCCCAACGGAGTCGATTCCTCCAGATGCTCCAGATAACCGAGCTCTCCAAGTCCTACGGGACGCAGGTCATCTTCGACAACGTCAGCTTCTCGATGAGCCCCGGCGAGAGGCTGGGGCTGGTCGGCCGCAACGGCGAGGGCAAGTCGACGCTGCTGCGGCTGATCCTGGGCGAGGAGAGTCCCGATTCCGGCCGCATCAGTCTTCCCGGGCGCTACAGGGTCGGCCACCTGCAGCAGCACCTGGAGTTCACCGAGGATTCCGTCCTCGAAGAGGCATGCCTGGGGCTGCCGCCTCACGAGAAGGAATTCGAATACAAGGTGGAGGCCGTGCTCTTCGGACTCGGCTTCGCACAGGAGGACCTGTCTCGGCCTTGCTCGGAGTTCTCGGGTGGCTTCCAGATCCGTATCCAGCTCGCCAAGCTGCTGGTCTCGGAGCCCAACCTGCTCCTGCTCGACGAGCCGACCAATTACCTGGACATCGTCTCGGTGCGCTGGCTGGAGCGCTACCTGAAGGCCTGGTCCAACGAGCTGATTCTGATCACCCACGACCGCGAGTTCATGGACCGGGTCACGACTCGCACGATGGGGGTTTGGCGGCGCCGGCTGCGCAAAATCAAGGGCGGCACCGAGAAGCTCTACGAGCAGTTCGAGATGGAAGACGAGGTCCACGAGAAGACTCGCAAGACCCAGGCGGCCAAGCGGAAGCAGGTCGAGCGCTTCATCGAGCGCTTCCGGGCACAGCCCGGGAAAGCCAGCACCGTGCAGTCGCGCGTGAAGCTGCTGGAGAAGCAGGAACTTCTCGAGGAACTGCCCTCCGAGCAGACGCTCGACTTCAGCTTCAACCAGGCGGCGTTCAACACCCGCACGATGCTGCACGCGCGAGCGCTGACCTTCGATTACCCGGGCCGCCACGCCGACAGCATCGAGGAGCCCCTGATCGACCGGCTGACGTTTCACGTGGATTGCGGCGAACGCATCGGCGTGATCGGACGAAACGGCAAGGGCAAGTCGACGTTGCTGCGACTGCTGGCCGGCGAGCTGGAGCCCGTGGCAGGCGAGGTGGCGCGCCACGACGAGTTGAAGCTCGGCTACTTCGGGCAAACCAACATCGCACGCCTGTCACCGGGAATGACCGTGGAGCAGGAGATCCAGAGCGCCAACGAGATGCTGGGCCGCACGGCGGTTCGCGGCATCTGCGGGGCGATGATGTTCAGCGGCGACCTGGCCGAAAAGAAGGTGGCCGTGCTGTCGGGCGGCGAACGCAGCCGGACCTTGCTGGGGAAGATCCTGGCGCGCCCCTCGAACCTGCTGCTGCTCGACGAACCGACCAACCATCTGGACATCGAGTCGATCGAGTCGATGATGGAAGCTTTGGAGAGCTACGCCGGTGCGGTCGTGATCGTCACCCACAGCGAGCTGATCCTGAAGCGCCTTGCCACCAAGCTGATCTACTTCCAGGCGGGCAAGGTGCAGGAATACCCCGGCGGCTACGAGGACTTCCTGGACCAGATCGGCTGGGACGACGAACAGGAAGTGTACTGAAGGCTCGGGCGCTGCTCGCCCACGGCTATCTGACGGATTGCTTCACGAGAGCTGCTTTTGGCCCTGGGCCCTCAGAACTTGTAGTTCAGCGAGACCATCGGCGCGGAGAGCTCCGAGCCGATCTGGGACTGCGAGCCGACGCGGGCGATGCGCGGCAACTCGAACGCGAAGCCGACGTCATTCCAGCTCCCCAAGTCGAAGCCGATGCCGCGTCCCGTGGACTT
>JACQFU010000075.1 GCA_016199905.1 Candidatus Wallbacteria bacterium | reverse complement strand
GCTGAGCCAGCCGCTGGCTTGGGCGACCACGCCGGCTCTCGATGGGCTAGAGCCCGCCGGCCCCAGAAAACCTGCCGGCCATGCGATGAAGAAGAAGCGGCCCGCCCGAAAGCACAAGCTCCAGCTCGTCAAGGCCGTGCAACCCGCGGACGAGGCCGAGGCTGCACCCGCGCCGGGTACGGGTACGCCGCCGGAGGGCGCTCACACTTCGCTCATCATCGACGCGCGGGGCACTCTGCTCTCGCGAGGCATGGGGCCTCGCTTTTACTCGCAGAGCGGCGAGTTGATCTACGGTAACTTCGAGAGCAACTTCGAGTATGCCCAGGAGAACGGGGTCGTCAGCTACGTCGACGACATGAAGTCGGCGACGCAGTTCCCGCAGGCCGGAGAGAACCCTCTCGTGGTCAAACTGGCCTCCGTCGGAAGCGACTTCAACTCCGACGGAATCCTCGATGACGCTTCGGCGGCCGCAGTGGTCGACGCTGCTTCGCACTGGGACTTCCTGAAGTACCAGCGCGTGATCGTCGTAACCGACAACTGATCCGCTATAGGCGGGAATCCGAATCTCGAAGGCCGGGCTCGAAAGGGCCCGGTCTTTTCGCGCCTGCCCGGGCGCCGTTCACGCCAATGGCAGCGTAAAGAGGAGTCGGGTTCCCTCGCCGGGCTTGGTCAAAAGCGAGAGCTCGCCGCCGTGCAGCTCGACGAAACGCTTGACGATGGCCAGACCAAGGCCCACTCCACGACGTCCGAACTGGTAGTCGCCCGTGGAGTGATGACCGACGTCGAAGCTGGCGAAGAACTGATCGAACACGTGGGGCAAATCCTCGTCGCTGATGCCGACGCCGCGATCGGAAACCGTGATCTGAACGAAGCGGCCCTCGGCCCGTGCCGAGGAGACACTGACGGCCGCCCCGTCGTGACTGAACTTGACGGCATTGGAAAGGAGGTTCACCAGGATATCGAGCACCTTGAACCGATCGCCGCGGACGCGCACCTCGGGGTCGTGCAGGTCCACGACGAGGGTCTGCTTTCGCAGGTCGAAGAACAGCTGCACCATTCCGCCTGCTTCGGCGACGACCTCGCTGAGGGCGAACTCCTCCCAGTTCATCGAGCCGCTGCGAAGACCTGCCTTCAACAGCTTCAGAGTTCGCATCACCACTTCATTGAGGTGAGACAGCGTCTTGGCGATGTTCCCGAAGGCGGGCCTCATCCCGAGAGGGAGCTGGCCGTAGCAGCCGCTTTGAAGCAGGTGCGTGTAGCCAAGCAGCACCGTGATGGGGGTCTTCAGCTCGTGGCCGACAACCTCGAGGAACGCCGTGCGGATGCGGTCCAGCTCGAGAAGCTCGGCGTTGGCCGCCTGCAGGTCGTCGATGAGACGGTTGCGCTCGCGGAGCAGCCTGTGACGCTGCATCGCCTGCTTGACGATGGCAGCCAGCTCGCCGGGGTTCCAGGGCTTGGTGAGGTAGCGATAGACCTGCCCGGTGTTGATGGCGTCGATGGCCGCCTGGATGTCGGCGTAACCCGTGAGCAGGATGCGCACCATCTCCGGCTGAGACTCCGCCAGGGAAGCCAAAAACGCCGTTCCCGTCGTCCCGGGCATCCGCTGGTCCGTCATCAGGACGTGGATGTCCTCGCGCTTCAGAATCTCCACGGCGTCCTCGGCGGAGTTGGCCGGGAAAACCTGATAGTCGCGACGGAACAGGCCGACGATGGAGTTAGTAATTTCCTTCTCGTCATCGACAACGAGAAGGGTATGTCGTTTCTCCTCTGCCAACGTGGGGCGCTCGCACGCCCTTCCTATCTGTTAGGAAGTATGACGCCCCTCTGCGCCGTTGGGAAGGGGGAACGTGCTCAGAGCAGCCTTTTGAACTCTTCTTTTTTCAGGCCGTAGAGCTTCATCTTCTCGTAGAGGCTGCGGCGCGTGATCCCGGACTGGCGCGATGCGAGCCCCACGTTGCCGTGATAGCGCCTCAGCATCTCAGCGATGTAGTCGCGTTCCAGTCGTTCGAGCACCTTCTGCTCCAGCCGTTTGAGGGGCAAGTCGTACTCCCACTCGGCTGCGTTCTCGGGGGACGCCTGCTCGGAGGCCAGCTCGCCGACGCTGTCCAGCACGGGGCCCGTCGCCAGGATGACGGCGCGCTCGATCATGTTCTCGAGCTCCCGCACGTTGCCGGGCCAGCGATAGGCCATCATTGCCGACATCACCGGAGCCGCTATCGACTGGATCGATTTCCCGTTCCGCTTGCTGCAGGCCTCGAGAAAGTGCTGCGCCAGCAGAGGGATGTCCTCGGTGCGCTCGCGGAGCGGGGGCACGCGCAGAGGGACTACGTTCAATCGGTAGTAGAGGTCCTCCCGGAATCGCTTCTCCGAGACGGCCTGCTCCAGTTGCACGTTCGTCGCCGCCAGGATGCGCACGTCCACCCGCAGCGTCCGATCGCCGCCCACGCGCTCGAACTCGCTTTCTTGCAGCACGCGCAGCAGCTTGGCCTGAAGCTCCAAGGGGAGATTCCCGATCTCGTCGAGGAACAGCGTGCCGCCGTCGGCCCGTTCGATCCGTCCCTCTCGGGCCTTGACCGCTCCGGTGAACGCTCCGCGTTCGTGGCCGAAGAGCTCGCTTTCCAGCAGCGTGTCGGGAAGAGCGGCACAGTCGACCTGCACGAAGGGGCGTTCCCGCCGGCGGCTGAGCGCGTGCACGGCTCGCGCGACCACGCCCTTGCCCGTGCCGGTCTCACCCATGATCAGCACGCTGGCATCGCTGTCGGCCACCATCTCGACGAGCCGCAGGACCTCCTGGATTTTCCGGCCACGCCCGATCACGCGGACCATCGAATGCCGCTCGCCGACCTCCCGGCGAAGCTGCTCGATTTCGCGCTGAGTCTGGGATCTCTCCACGGCCTGCTCCACCAGAATCCGTAGCTCGTCGAAGTCCACCGGCTTGGTGAGGTAGTTGTGGGCGCCGCGCTTCATCGCCTCGACGGCCATCTTCACCGTGGCATAGGCGGTGAGCATGATGACCGGTGCCATCTGCTTGGCTTCTCGGGCGGCGGCCAGGAACTCCAGCCCGTCCATCTCCGGCATGCGGAAGTCCACCAGCACGCAGTCGAACTCCGTCTCCCGCATCTTGCGCAGCGCCTCGACGGGGCTGAGGCTCACGTCGACGTCGTGCCCGTCGGACTTGAGGATGGTGCTGGTCACCTTCAGAGCGCCGGGCTCGTCGTCGATGACCAGAATGCGTCCCGTGCGAGGCATCATGCCTCCCGCGCGAGCGGCGCCGCGGGTCCGGGCAGCCGGACTTCGAAACGGGTCCCGGGTCCGGGCGCCGGGTCGAGCGTTACCTTGCCGCCGTGCTTTCCGACGATCCGGCTGACGATGTAGAGACCCAGCCCAGTG
>JACQFU010000074.1 GCA_016199905.1 Candidatus Wallbacteria bacterium | reverse complement strand
GGGCTGCTGGCGCCGGGCGGGATGGTTGCGACCCTGGCCGTTCTCTCGGCGTTCGCCTACGTCACGGGCCTGCTCTACCCGATCCAGCGGCAGCTCATCAATGACGCAATCCCCGACTCGCGCCACAGGGCCACGATCATGTCGCTGGAGTCGATCGTCGATCGCGCGGTGAACGCCTGGCTCGCCGCCCTGATCGGCGGTTATCTCGCGGCCGGCCGGCTGGGGGACTACCTCTGGCTCTCCTGCGGCCTGACGGTGGGATTGATGCTGGCGCTGTGGCTGCTGTCGCGCTCCAGGATCTTCGGTTGGCAGCGGCCCCCGGCGCCGGGCGCCGCGTGACGAGCCATCCCCGCATCCGCTATTCTGGAGCTCGCCGACGAGACGTGCGGGTGACGGCCTGCCGGCGCCGAGATGGGTGAGCGATTCGGTCCCTATGAGATCCTGGAGCGGCTCGGGGCCGGCGGCATGTCGGTCGTCTTCCGGGCGTACTGGGAATCCAAGCAGATAGACGTCGCGCTCAAGCGGCTGCATCCGGAGTCGTCGCTGGAGGCGATCCGGCGCTTCCAGCGCGAGATCAAGATCGTCTCGGCGCTCTCGCACCCGCACATCGTCGGGCTTCTCGACCACGGACAGGTCGGCGGCGTTCACTACTACACGATGCAGATCGTGGACGGCGAAACGCTTTCCGCGCGCATCGATCGTTGCCAGAAGAACGGTGTGGCCGTGATGTCGGTCGACGAGTTCCATTCTCTGGCCGACGGACTCCTCTCGGCGCTGGAGTACCTTCACGAGCAGAAGGTCTATCACCGGGATCTGAAGCCCTCGAACCTCTTCGTCGCCAAGGACGGCCGCGCGCTGCTGGCCGACTTCGGACTGTCCCGACTGACGGAGGCCACGAAGCTGACGGGCAGCGGGGACGTCATCGGGACTCCCGGCTACCTCGCGCCGGAGCAGATGCGAGGCGGCGTCTCGACAGCCGAGACCGACGTCTATCAATGCGGCCTTGTCTTCTACGAGATGCTGACGGGCAAGCTACCCTTCGCGGAGCTGGGGGAGCTGGGAGCGATCTCGCTGGCGCGCGTGAGCAAGCCGATCCCGGCGCCGAGCCGGCTGAACCCCTCGGTCCCGTCGCCCCTGGATCGCGTGGTGGTGCGGTGCCTGGAGGTCGAGGCAGCCCGCCGGTACGTCGACGCGGGCGAGCTGAGACGGGCGCTGGCCGCGGCAAAGCAGGGCATCCTGGAACGGCCGATCGCGCCCCCCAAGGCGATCGCCACCGTGCGCCGGCCCGTGGAGGCGCCGCCGAGCAAGGGGCCACGGGCGGCCTGGATCGCGGCCGCTACGGGCGTCCTGAGCCTGGCAGGAGCCGTCCTGCTGATTGCCCCCGGGTCGCGCTGGCGCGGCGCGACGGCGTCATCCGCGCCGCCGGGAGCCGATGAGCCGGCGGCGGGCAAGCTGCACGTGAGCGTCGAGCCGGGCAGGCAGGAGGCCCTGGTCAGCTTCCGCACCGCCGAGCGCGCGCGGGCGACGCTGGAGCTGGACGGTCCGGAGGGTCACCGAAACGTCACGGTGAGCGCGGCTGCGGCCACCAATCATTCGACCTGGCTCACGGAGCTTGCGCCGGCCACGCGTTACAGCTTTCGGGTCCGCCTCGAACGCGCCGGGCTGCCGGCGCTGGCGACGCCCGCCGAGCAGTTCGAGACGCTCCGATGAGACGATTCCAGGCGCTTCCCCGACCCGTTCGGCGCGAGCCTTCCCGGAAGGCATTCCTGCTGACTCTGGTGCCCGTAGTGCTGCTGATCGTCCTGGGAGTACTGCTGGTCTTCAACTACCTCACGCGCACGCAGTACCACCGAGGCCACGCGTACCGTGCCGGCCAGGAGGCGCTGTACCTGGCGGAGGGCGGGCTGGCGCTGGCCGAGACGTGGCTGAAGACCGTCGAGGGCAGGGCGCTGATGGGCAGGATGACGATGAAGGCGCTGGAGCGGCTGACGGGAGGGCGCGGCGGGGCCGGGGTCGAAGTCGTGGTCGAGGAGTCACTGGACCTTTCCAATCTGCGACTGCTGACGGCCGGGTTCCCCGAGGCGATCCTCACGGCCAACGTGCGCCTGACGGCCGGGAAACCGATCGTGAATCGGACGATGGCCGGCGGCATCGCCCCGGACCCGTGCGAGGCGGAGGGGCGGCTGGAGATCGTCGCGGCGTGCCGCTCCCCGCACGTGACGCGGCGCATCCACGCGGTCAGCAATGCCCGCATCGTGAGCAGTCTTCCGCCCCTGCTATCGCGCTTCGTCCTGCTCGTCTGCGAGAGCGGAGCCGGCGCCCGCTCGGTGAACTGCCTCGACTACGACTCCGAGAACGGCCGCTTCCGCGACGCGGCGAGCGGGGCCAGAACAACGCCATTGGTTGTCATCTCGGCTCCGCCGGGCTCCTCCGAGAACGTCCCCACGCGCGACGCCAAGGGGCACGTGCTCCGGACCTCCGGCTGCGCTCGCTCCGGGGCTGCCGCGTTGCGGGTCGGCTGGACCTACCTGGGAGGGCCGGACCCGTGGTTCCTGCAGCTGGCGATGGGAGGCGGGGCCTTCCAGATGCACGACGAGCAGATGCTGTTGCGGCGCGCCGCCTACGAGGTGCCCCAGTCCTCCCTCGGCGCGGGATTCCAGGAAAAGTTGTACCGGATCGGTTTCGCCGCGGGCGCCTCGCGGTTGCCGATGCTGGGCCGGCCCCAGGCGCGCTGGAAGAGCGGCGTCACCGGAGAGGCCGTGAGCGATCGCACGGCTTTCTTGCACCTGTCGGGCGAGGCGGACTCGGCCGCTCCGGCCGTGGTCATGGGGCCCGTCTTTCGACGCTACATCTCTTTTTCGAAGGTGCGCCGCGGCGCTTCGGGGCCGTTCGTCAGCTTCGTCTACGCGCCCGAAGAAGCCGACTACGCGCGCGTCTCGGCGCCCTTCGAGGCGCTCACCGGCCTCGGTTTCGAGGCCTACAAGCGCGTCATGGCGCGCGTCGTGGAGGAGCCGTACAACCGCAGCTTCGACTACCTGACCACCTCCGAGGAGGCCGACCCTCCGACCGGCCGCGGGCCGCTCTCCGCGGGCGCGACGCCGGCCGTGCCGCCCCTGCGCCTCCTGGCGCCCCAGGTCGCACCGGCCTTGACGCCGGTTGCGGGCAACGCGTCATTCCTTTACCCGGTTCCACAGCCCGCGCCCGCCGCGGCCGAGCCCGTGCGCCTGACGCGCCTTGCCGGCGGAACCCCGGGTCCCGCGATCTACTCCGGCGACCCCGGCAAGCTCGAGGGCTACGACGACCTGATGCGCCAGCGCGTCACCCTCGAGTTTCCAAACCCGGGCCCTGGCCGGCCGCAGACGTTCGCGGCCTTCTTCCTCCACCGTGGAGCGGACGCAATGGAGTTGGACCTCGGCGGCCACGTGGTGCACCTGAAGCAACCCACGCTCGCGCTCCCGCGGATCCGCGTGATTCACGGCGGGACCTTGCTGGTGGATGGAGACGTCAGCCTGGACAGCGCCGTCGACACCGCCCCCGGGGAGATCCTGACCGTGGTCAGCCTTCGCGGCAGCATCAAGCTCGGCGCGCCGGGTCCCTTCCACGTCTGCCTGGTCGCGTTGCGAGGGCAGGTGCACCCTCCCGTGGGCGGGGGGCTCTTCTTGCACGGCACGGTCGCGTGTCGCAACCTGGACAACTTCACGGAGTACGTGCAAAACGCGGGCCCCAAGAAGCTCGTGTACGATCCCGACATGGACCCGGCCACGGCGGAGACCTGGTACCGCCACTACAGGATGGTGACCACCGGTGACGAGCAGCGATACCTGGACCGGCGATAACCAGGCAAGGAACCGGCGCTCCGGCCTGTCACTGGTCGAGATCGGCATTGCCGCGGCCATCATCGCGGCCGCCGTCGTGCCGATGGTCGTATCGATGATCGGCTCCCGCACCGGCCTGGTGGCCTCGATGGACGAGGTCGGCGCGACGGCCGATGCCACGCGCACGATCGAGGCGCTGAAACGGTTGCCGTTCGACGAGGTGCCAATCTCCAACGACAACGAGCTGGTGCCCGATTCGGCGTGGAACGACCAGCGCTTCGCCTGGCCGACCGAGGTCGCGTCGCCGGCGGGCCGGGCGGCTTCGGCTTCGCTGGCCGCGCTGGGGCCGCCGCCAGCGGACGCCGGGATGCGTCGCTCGCTGTCCATTAGCCTGGTCCCTGCTGCGCCCGGCGACTCCGCACGGATGCTCTTCTTGAAGCTCGCTGAAGTTCGGATCACCTGGCAGCGTCGCGGAAGCGATGGAACGGGCCAGGAGTCGGTCACGCTGGCCACCATGCTCAAGCCGCCGCCCGGACCGTGAGGCGGCCGCGCCGGCTATTCGAATCGCCCGCAGGCGACTATAATCATCATGTGGCTTCGAGTGTGAACCGCGTCCTCTCCGGCCGTTCGCGGTCGGCGATCACGCTGGTGGAGACGCTCATCGGGGCCGTGCTCGCCTCGCTGGTCCTGGCGTGCCTCTGGTTCGTGGCGATGAGCGTGCAGGGAGGCGGGCAATCCGGGGCTGGGAAGGCCCGCTACGCCCTGGATCTCACCGAGTTGCTGGAAGTCATGGCCGACGATCTCTTCAACGCTCGCTACGTGGTTTGCGAGGGCGACGAGTCGAGTGGCACCGTCACCCTCGTGACGTACAGGCTCGATCCCTCGGGACGCCCGGCGCGGCAACTGGTCAGCTACAGCCTGCGAGCCTCGGACCAGACCCTGACGCGCAAGGACCCGGCCGGGCCGGCTAGAAAGGTCCCTCTTTCGCCGCCGGATGCGGGGGGCGGCGTTCCAACCAAGCTGTCGCTGGACCGCGAGTCGTCGCTCGTGAAGCTCACGGTCGCGGGTCGCGACCTGCGGCTTGCCGTGGCGCCCCAGGCCGTGGCGCCGATCAACGCAACCTCCACCGACGCCGAGAACTTCGTTGCTCCGGAAACGATTGCAACTCCGCCCGAGCCGGCGACCAGCGTGGACGCGCGTGGGCCCGCAGTCACGCCCGACACGGCGGCCGCTGCAACCGACTACGCCGGCGCCGCCGACTTCGAGCCTCTCAAGCCGCAACAGGGCCGCGCCGTCCGAATGAAGGCGATCCAGCGATTGGCCCACGTGCCCTACCAGTTCGCCGGGGGCGGCGACGAGCGCCGGATGGAGCGAGCCCCGCGCCGCAAGGATGGCTCGGTCTGGTACACGGCCAGCTCCAACCTCGCGTTGACCGGATCGCGACAGCCGCTCCCGTTGCTTCGAAAGGGGAACCCGCTGGATCAGGACGTTCCGCAAGACGAGACGTCTGCGGCGCCGGACTGGTACACGATGATGCCGAATCCGGCCGTGGAACCGCCTTCTAGCGAGGGGGCCAGAAGCGCGGTGCGAGGCTTTCCGAGGTTCGACGCCGTACGGTCCGGGAAGCGTGGCGGCGGTTTCGTAGGATTGCCGCTCCTTGCGCTGAAGCGAACCCCGGCCAACGCGGCCGGTTCGGGCCAAGATCCGACGGAGCTCGTCGTGGGGCGGGTGCCCGAGGGGCCGCCTCCCGTGCGGTCTGTGCTGGCTGCGAACGCCAAGTCGGCACTTGCGCGGGCCGGCTCGCCGGTGGGAGGTGCCGCGGACACCGCCCACGCCAACTCGGGAGGTCCTGCGGCCAGCTCCGGCGGCTCCAGCGACGGCGCTGCTGGAGACGCCACGGCAGCCGGCACGTCCGCAGCCATCAACTTTCCGGGCGCTCAACCGGTCTCCAGCGGCGCTCTGTCTTCGCCCGGAGACGGCTTCTCGAGTGGCCTCGCGCCCCTGTTCCCTGCCGGCGACGGCTTTGGCACGGCGGACGCAGGCTCGTTGCCTGCCGAGGAGACCGCCGTGTTCGCGCCGGCCGACGGCTTCGGATCGCCCGACACGTCGGGCGATCCGGTCGTGGCCGATATGGTGTATACGCCCGAGGACGGCTCGCCTTCGCCCGACGCCCCGGCCGACGTGCCGGCAGGGAGTCAGCCCGACGCCGCCGTCGCCGGAGCTGCGGGTACCGAGGACCCAACCTACGCGGACGCGCTCGAGACCGATCCGCCTCCCGGCCCCGACGGCGGCTCGCACTCCCTGGGCGGAGACGCTGCAGCAGCTGCGGCCGCGGGCGCGAGCGCTGCCGGCGGTACCGAGGGCGCCGTGGCCGGAGCCGGAGCCGACGCGACTTCGGCGCCTGCGGAGGGTGCCGGGGGGGCGACCGGTGCGACCGGTGCAACGGAGCCCGTCGCGTCTCCCGTGGAGGGCGCCGCACCCGAACCCGCTCCGGCAGGCGAGCCCGCTCCGGCCGCCGAGCCTGCCCCGTCGGCCCCGGACCCGCCGCCCGCACCCGAGGTCCCGCCCGCGGAGTCTGCGCCGGTGGACGGCTCGGGCGGTACGTGATCGGTACGCGGGAAATTACGGCGTCTCGGAGGGCAGCGGCAGGTTCGGAAACGTCTTGCGATAGGGCTCGTCGCCAATGAGCCGTTTCCACTCGGCGGGTGTCAGGTTCCGGATGGCCAGGCGAGACGCTTCATCGATTAGGTCTGCTTGATTCAACCGGAAAATGCGGACCTTGCCGTCTATCGAGAAGACCGCCAATTGTCGCGAGTCGCGGCTGAAATCGCCTCCGAGCGTCGTGGCTCCCGGCGCGTACAACGCGATCGGAGCCCGGCTCTGCGACGAGGTCCCGAGGTCGAACAGCCTCACGGTCCCGTCGGGACTCCCCGCGCACAAGTGCCGGCTGTCGGGGCTGAAAGTGACGCTGTGCATCATCCAATCGCGGGCGCCGAACACGAGCGGTGGCTCCGTCGGGTGCTCCCGACTCCAGACTCGCACCAACCGGCTCTCCGAAACCCCTGCTAGCCACTTGCCGTCGTCACTGCTCGTCAGGCCCAGCAGCAGCTCCGGCAGCGTTGCGATCGTGGAGACGCTCGATGAGAAGTCGGGCCGCGTCAGGTCGTAGCTGACCAACTCCAGGTTCTGCTTCTGCATCACGACGTACTTCCCGTCCAAGGTGAAGTGCATCGGAAGCAAGTCCAGGCGCAGAACGGTGGCCAGCTGGGTGGTCGGCGCCTTCGCCGCGAGCGACCAGAGGTTGGCCGTGCCTCCGGACGCGTTGGCTGCCAGCCATTTCCCATCGGGCGAAAGCGAGAGCGCCCGGAATCCGAAAGGCATTGGCTGGAGGGTGTGCTTCGTGGGCGGCGAGGCGCTCAGGTCCCAGGTGCGGATCTCGCCCGTGGATTCGACAGCCGCGACCCTGCGGCCGTCGCGGGATATGGCGAGGCTCAGTGGCGAAGCTTCGAAGCCTTTCCACTCGCAAAGCTGTTGGGGAAGGCGATCCTCTTTCAAGTCGAAGACACGGATCGTGCCGTCCTTCCAGCTTGTGGCGAGCCTATGGCCCTCCGGAGCGATCTCGGCCTCTTCAACCTGGAACTCGGGACCCAATCGGGCCTCTTCGAGCTCCGAAGTCCCCGAGCCTCGGACGTCCCAGAGCTTCGCCAGGGCGTCCTGCCCAACGGTCATCAACAATCCGGAGCCGGGGAGGAAGGCGGCTGCGAGAACGGCGCCGCCGTGCGCGGCCCGACTGGCCGTCGGGTCCGCGGCCGGGGTTGTGGACAGCAAGTCCCACAGCCGGACGGAGCCGTCCGTGGAGAGCGTCACGAGTTGCTCGCCGCCCGCAGTGAAGAGCACTTTCGAGACCGCCGCGGAGTGGCCCAGCAGACGCGTTGTTCGGCGCGGGAAGCCCGTTTCGCCCAGGGACCAAACCCGCGCGCACTGATCGATGCAACCGGCGGCCAGACGGATGCCGTCGGAGCTGAAGGGCCCAGCAGAACCGTAGCTGCGTAGTTGGGCACCGACCAATTTGGGCCCCTTTTGCTGCACACTTCGGATCTCTTTCTGCTCTGTAATTCGTGCTTTCCCGTCGCCGATCCCGAAAGTCCGCATGGCCGTGGTGCTGACAAAGTATGAACCCCGCCCTGAGGCAAGTGTGCGGAAAGTCGGGCCAGTTTTGGTCGGTGCCCGTAGTTGGCAATGATGCCGGTTCTTAAAATAGCACTGGAAGTTCGCTTGCTTCTCGGATAGATTTGGGCCTTGCGAGGCTGCAAAGGGGCCTCGAAACTTCCGGTTCTCGTGATTCTCGGAAGTCTTGCCTGCTCAAACCATGGCCTACCCAAGCCTTCCAGCGGAACCTTCGACCGACTATCTTCGGGATCAGTTCATTCTCTCGAGGGGTGAGCAGGAGTTTCTGGCGTGTGCCAGGAGCGACCCTCATCGTCTCGGGCTCGCGGTGCTGCTGAAGAGCTACCAGTTCCTGGGATACGCGCCGGAGTCTCGATCTGCTGTCCCTTCAGGAATCATAGACTGGCTTGCCCAGCGACTAGAGATCGCGGTGTCCCGCTTTGGCCAGTACCCCTGGAACGGGCGAACGGGGCGACACCACCTGGCTCTGGTTCGGGCCCATTTGCGATGTCGTCCCTTCGAACCTGTTGATGCGGGAAACCTTCAACAGCACTTGGTAGAGGTAGCACATCAATCGCCCGACCGGCGAGCACTGCTCGCCGCTGCGGTGGAGTGGTGC
This sequence comes from Candidatus Wallbacteria bacterium, assembly GCA_016199905.1. Taxonomy (GTDB): domain Bacteria; phylum Muiribacteriota; class UBA6191; order JACPRK01; family JACPRK01; genus JACPRK01. Next base: position 9,224 of record JACQFU010000074.1, on the reverse strand, counting down.
CGAGCCAGGGGTGTCGAACTCCCGCGCGAGGGCGTTCTGCGGCGAGTTGCGAATGCCGGCGGAAGCCAGTTCTTTCGGGAGCTCTACCGGCACGTTGCCGGCGTCTTTGATCCCGGAGCGGCTCAGACGCTTGAGCGGTGTCTTCTCGAGCCTCGAGAGGAAGAGAGCCGTGAAGGGGGTCCAACCCTCTTCGACTGGCTCAAGGCGCCTCCGGGTAGGCTCGGGATGAAGACGCTTCTCGATGAGGTCGAGAAGCTCCGATGGATTCGAGCCGTAGGGCTCAGTCGAGAGAGGTGCTTCCCGGCCGTTTCCGACAAGGTCCTCGCCCTCCTGCGGGAACGGGCGCGCGCAGAGAACGCAGGTCGGATGAATCGCCACCCACGCCCGGTACGGCTTACGCTTCTCGCGGCGCTCTTGCTGGCTCGCCAAGGGGAAGTCACCGATCAGACCGTTCGCACTCTTCTGGAGCTGATCGGCCGTATCGAGAAACGCGCGGACCGCATGATCGAGAAGCGCTTCATGCGCAATCTCCAAAAAGTCCTTGGCAAGACCCGGATCCTCTACCGGATCGCCGCTGCGGCGACCGCAAACCCGGACGGCACAGTTCGCGAGGTGGTCTACCCCGCCGCGGGAGAAGAGGTGCTCGCGAGGCTGGCCGCGGAAGCTGCCGACGAGGATCTGGACTTCGAGGTCGTTCGGATGCAGGTCGTCGAGACGAAGTACCGCTCCCACTACCGGCAGATGATGAAGCCGGTCCTCGATACTCTCCGCTTCCGGGCGGATAACCCCGCCCATAAGCCCTTGCTGAATGGCATCGAACTGGTCCGCCACTACGTCGACTCGAAGAAGAGCTTTTACCCCGAGCACGAGTCCATCCCCGAGAAGCTCTTGACAGGCCGCTGGCGCGCTCTCGTGATGCAGCCAGGACCCGACGGGGAGCGGGCGGCCAAGCACGCTTTCGAGGTCTGCGTGCTCACGAAGCTCGAGCGAGCTCTCAAGTGCAAAGAAGTCTGGGTCGAGGGCGCGTATCGGTTTCGCAACCCCGTGGAGGACTTGCCCCGAGACTGGGAGACGGTGCGAGTGGAGCAGTACCGCCGCCGTGGCCTTCCTCTGGAACCAGTCCCCTTCCTCGAGAAAGTCCGCCAGGAAATGACCGCCGAGCTGGAGACTTTCCACGCCTATCTGGGTCGAGCGGTCCGAGGAGCCGATGCTGTCGAAGTTCGTCATCCGGGAGGTGGTGAGGCGGGCGTCTTCCATGTCCCGCCACTGGTGCGCCGGCCAGAGCGGCCCGTTCTGACTGAGCTCAAGGGCCGGGTGCTCGAGCGCTTCGGCATCCACGATCTCCTCGACATCCTCGTGGAGGCAGATCGTGAAGTGGGGTTCCACCGCTTCTTCGAGACTTCCGGGCAGCGCCAAATCCTTTCTGCCCAGGAGGCCCGGCGACGGCTGCTCCTCGTGATCTTCAGCCTTGGAACAAACCTTGGACTCAAGAGAATCCACACCGCGGCGAGCCCGGGATGCAGCTACGACGACCTGAGATACTTCCGCGACCGATATGTGACCGCGCCCGCAGTGCGGCGCGCGATCGCCGCGCTGGTGAATCGGATCCTCGAACGGCGCAACCCGGAGATCTGGGGCGAGGGCACCGTGTGCGCCTCCGATAGCAAGCAGCTTGGAGCCTGGGACCAGAACCTGGTTGCGGAGTGGCATCCCCGCTACCGGACCCGGGGCGTGATGGTCTACTGGCACGTGGCGACCAACGCGATCTGCATCTACTCCAGCCTGAAGACCTGCTCCTCGTCCGAGGTGTCGGCGATGATCGAGGGACTGGTGCGTCACGATACCGAGATGAGGGTCGAGCGTAACTTCGTAGACTCCCACGGTCAGAGCGAGGTCGCCTTCGGGTTTTCGCGGTTCCTCACCTTCGAACTGATGCCCCGGCTCAAGCGCATCAAGCACGAAAAGCTCTACCTGCCCGACAAGGGCCTACGTTCGGATTTCCCTCGCCTGGCCGGTGTACTGACACGGCCCATCGACTGGTCCATCATCGCCGACCAGTACGACGAGATGGTTCGTCACGTCGTCGCCGTGGCCGACGGCACGGGGCCTGTCGAGTCGATCCTCAGACGGTTCAACTCCTACAACCGGAGCCACCCGACCTATCGGGCCTTCGCCGAGCTAGGGAAGGCCCTCAAAACGACTTTCCTCTGTCGCTACCTGCGAGAGCCAGCGCTCCGTCAGGAAGTCCACGAAGGGCTGAATGTGGTCGAGAACTGGAACTCGATCGTCGACTTCCTCTTCTTCGGCCGCAAGTCCGAGCTGGCGACCAACGACCCCGAAGCCCAGGAGCTCGGAGTTCTCTGCCTGCACCTCCTCCAGAACGCGCTCATCCTCGTGAACACCGTGATGCTCGAGCGCGTGCTCCAGGAGCAGCGTTTCGCCGGCCGAATGGAAACCGAAGACTTCCGGGCCCTGACCCCGCTCTTCACCGCCAACGTCAACCCCTACGGCGACTTCACTCTCGATCTGGATCGTCCGTCGATCCTCGAGGATGCGGCTTGAGCACCAATAAGAGCGGAGCGGCTCGAACGCCTCCCAAGCAAATGGCACGTCGTCTGGCTCGCCTTCTGAAGAAGGAGCGTCTGGACTATCACTACGCCAAGAAGGTCTTCGCCCATATCCGCCAGGAGCTCGGCTTTCGCGGCCGGCCGCCAGCGCCGAAGCGCCTCCCCGAACTCCTGACCGAGGTCGAGATGGGGCGTTTCTACGAGGCGGTGTGGGACGCTGCGGATCGGACGCATACCGTGATGATCAAGCTCTTGCTCTTCACCGGGATACGGAATGCCGAGCTGGCGGCCCTGACGCTGGGCGACGTCGATCCGAAGGACTGCACGTTGCGGATACGCCAGGGCAAGGGCGCAAAGGATCGCCTCGTTCCCTTTCCTCACAGCTTCCGCGGTGAGCTGGGCCAGTACGTCAGTGGACAGCGCGAGCAGAAGGCCACCTATCTCTTCGAGACCAACCGCATGAACAAGTTCACGACCCGCTGGATACGCGCCCTGGTCAAGCGCTACGCCGAGACGGCCGGCATCAAGAAGCGCATCTATCCGCATCTGTTCCGTCATCAGCTCTTGACGCACCTGGCCAAGAAGGGTGTCGTCGACGCGAAGCTCCAGGTTGTCAGCGGACACGCGAGCCGCAAGAGCCTCGAGACATACCAGGACTTGAGCCTGGCGGACATCGCTCAGGAATATCAGGAAGCGATGAAGGAATTCCCCATCCGTTGAGGAGGGAGGCGATCCTGCTCATCTTCGAGGCAGTGAAATGACCACAGCCAAGGATTCAAAGGCCAGCGGGCAGCTAATAGCCAGCAGCTACAAGGTCATAGCGAAGATCGGCAGCGGCGCGATGGGGTCGGTCTATCGGGCGCGCCAGCTCTCGCTGAACCGCGATGTGGCGCTGAAGCTGTTGAAGACCGAGATCGCGGCAGGCTTGAGCGGTCGCAAGCGCTTCGAGCGCGAGGCCGCGATCCTCACGAAGCTGTCGCACCCCAACTTGGTGCCTGTCTACGATGTTGGGCTCGATGGCGAGGAGCCCTACATTGCGATGGAGCTCATCGACGGGCCGTCGTTGGCGGATTGGTTGGAGCAGAAGGCCGAGATACCCAGGCCTGATCCAGCCGCGATCGCGCGAGACCTGGCGACCGGCTTGGCTTACATCCACTCGCAGGGCGTGTTTCACCGCGACATCAAGCCAGCGAACATCCTTCTCAAGGACGGCCGTCACGCGATGCTGGCGGATTTTGGTCTGGCGCGCTCCCAGGGCGCAAGCGGTCTGACGACGGCCGGCTTCGTGGTCGGGACTCCTGCCTACCTGGCGCCCGAGCAACTGGCGACGCCGGTCTACAACGAGAGCACGGATCTCTACCAGCTTGCACTCGTGCTCTACGAAGTCATTGTCGGAAAGTCCTTCTTCTCTTCCGGCGCAAACTTGCAGCAGGTCGTCGCGGCGAGACTGGAGGGCCGGGTGCCGGATCTGATGAAGGTCGCGCCCGACTGTCCGCCCATTCTGGCGCGGGCGGTGATGCGTTGCCTGGCTAAGGACCCGGGCTTGAGGTTTCAGTCGTCCGCCGAGTTGGTGGATGCGCTTGCCCTGATACCCTCCGCCAGCTCCGAGCAGATCCCGGTGAGTCGGACTGCCCTCACGCCGGCCAGGTCGTCTTCTCGTCGCACAAGCGCCGGTACGCCGAGTGGGACACAGCTTCGCAGGGCCGAGCTTCCGCAAAGGAGTAACTCGAAGCGTTACTCGGGGGCTGCACTTGTCGTGGGGCTCTTGCTCTTCCTCGTGGGGGGGACTCTGCAAAACCGCTCCGCCACGTCTACTTCCAAGGCGTCCTCCCTACGGCAGTTGCCTCCAGACGTGAGCATCGACGTCACGGAGTGGGCCTACGATCCGACGGCGCAGCGTCTTCGAGTTGGGACCAAGGTGTCGCGCTCGGTGGCCGCTGGTTGGCGAGTGAGTACCGGGCCAGTCCACGCGACTTCAGGAGGTGCCGCTGCATGGGTCGAGGCGGACTTTCCTTATCGTCCCGACCAGCCGTTCAGCCTCGCAATACTGCGTTCCGATGGCGGACCTGAACTGACGCTGACCGAGGCAGACCTCGTTCGTTTCCTTCGTGGCGCAGGTGAACGTCTGACTCGCACTCTTCGAGACTTCTGGACGAGATCCGGTTTGACTGACCAACGGTTCGTCGACCGGCTGCGACAGGAGCTCGGTGAGCTGGCGATGACGGACGCTCGCCGAAAAGTAGCCTCACAAACGCTGGTGAGCGTGTTGGGGAAGATGAAACTATTGGAGCCGGTACGGCAGATTCTTCCTGTCGCGCCGTTATTTTTCGATGCGACATCCATCCCCTATGTCGAGCGTGCCGCGCTCTACAGACTCTTGGCGCCTCTCGAGCTTGCGGATTGTCTCGCAAGGCATCGAGGACTCAGCTTCCCGTTTGGGCAGCCGCTGGCATCTTCGACCGGATCGTCTCTGGCTCAGATGGCTCAGCCCGACGCTTCGCGCTCGAGGAATTACCTGGTCTACGTCGCGGATCTCGGCTCGTTGCTGGAGCGGTCGTTCCTTCTTCACTTTCCGAAACCAGTAGTAGCCACTCGTGCCCTGCTCGGTTCCGTGTATCGGCTGGATTCTGGAGGCGTTCTGAAATTACTGGTTGGAGGAATCCCGATCTATCTGTCGCAGGCTCCTCAAGCTACCAAGTCGTCGGGCTTTCAGCTTCCGTCCTCTTTGTCCTTCGAACTTCCGGGAACGAAGCGGGTTGAAGATGGGAAGGCCGACTCCCGCGCCACCGTTGTCGTTTCCCCATCACTCGGGGAACCGATCGACAAGTGCGCGCCCTACGGAATTCAAAAGATCACTGTTACCGTCGCCGGTCATCGTGTCCCGCCCGAGCTGTTGGCTGCCGACCTCAGAGTCGACGTGTCCAAGATTCGGCTGCAGCAGCCAGGACCTTTCGATGAGGACAACGTAGCGCTCGTGTGGCTGGGCGTCGACTTGGCGCCCTAATCCGTTGAATGTGGAGTCAAGGCATCGATTGATTCGACATCGAGAGCATGTTTTGAACTGCCAGCCACGAGACGGAGCACGGTAAAAGCGGCGAAGATGTGAACTCCAGGCAGCGCCCAGAACCTGAAACGTCCATCGCCAAAGAACACCACGTGAAGAAGTGAGACGAAGAGTATTGGGTATGCCAGCGCAAGGACACGGCGATGGTGGCCAAGACGCCATAGTCCCAGAGCACCGGCGATGGCAAACGGCAGGAGTGCCCAGTTGATCGGCTTGTCGAGACGCCAGAGGTAGTAGAGCTTGCGAGGAGCCAATCTGAAAACAAAAGTGCCTGGGTTGGATGCGATCCACGTCGTCGCCTTTTTAGCATACAGTCGGTCTCGTTCATAGACGTCCGTGGTCTTCGAGATCGGAGCCGTTGTGGATTCAGGCGGGTTCATGTAGAACCCGGTCGCGTCGGGGTTGTTGCCGATCCACAGGTTGACTCCAAAGTTCGCCGCTGTGGCCGAAAAATGGCCGTGTACCAGCCAATTGCGGTAGGCAACGGGAAGCAAGAGCGAGAAAGCAACTGCCACACATATCAGCGGACCGCTCCACGTCGTCGATCGCTTGCCCACCTTCACCGCGGTGAGTAGCAGGAGCGACACCGGAAGAACCCTCGTCTGCATGAGGCCGGCCACAGCCCATAAGACTCCGGAGAGCACAAACCACCAGAGCAAACCTTCGTCAGCTCCGCGAAGCCAAGCCCAGACGGCCGACACGCAAAGGAATGTCAGCAAGATCTCGTACTGGGGAAACTTGGCATAATGGGAGATGTCGTGCAGGGAGAAAAAGAGAACTGCCAGCCATGCTCCGGTACGGCCAATCAGAGATCTCGCCAGAGAATAAGTGAAGGGCAGAATCGCCACCCATGTCGCCAAGTTGAAAATCCGGATCGTGAACAGACTCTCGCCGGTTACGGACCAGAGGCCGGCAATGACCGCTGGCCAGAGGGGAGGCATGTAGCCGCCAGCGAATGCGTCCGGCGACCAGAGGCCCTTGGCTCGCAGCACGCGGGCCATGTCCAGATACCAAGCACCATCTGGACCCAATGCATCGGTTGCTGCCGAGAAAATCTCGGCAGCCACAAAACCGCACTGCAAGAGGACGAGCCACGGAAGGAAGTCCGTCCACGATCGCCGAGGGGGCGAAGCACTCACTCGCCGCTCACGCCTTCGGCGTCCTCTGCTTCGCCTGCTCCATGGCGATCTGATTGACGTGGGAGAGCGCGTTGGCGCCCGATGCGCCATCGATGGCCTTCATCGCAATCTCCTGGACCTGCCTCTTTGCCTCGTCGAGCTGTTTCTGCAGCGACTCTACCTGCGCGGCCTGCAGCGCCCGGCTGTCCGTCAGGGCCTTGAGCTGCAGCTCGGCGGCGCCCTTCTCGGCCGTCCGATCCTTCTCCAGGAGAGCCAGCTGGTGCTTGAAGGTCTGCTCCGTAGCTTTCGCTGCATCGGCTCGGGCCTTCTCGACTTCCTTGCGGAGCCGTTCCGGAAACTCCTCTGCTTCCTTGCGGAGTCGGGCTAGTTCCTCTTCCCGCTCCTTGAGCGTCGTTTCCCGTTGCTGCCAGGAGCGCTCCAACTCCTCCTGCTTGTCGCGGTTGGCGCGCTCGAAGTCACGTCTCTCCTCTTCGTACTTGTCCTGCGCCTTCTTTCGCTCGAGGGTCTTCCTGTACTCGTAGTCGTCGACTTCTCGTTGGCGCTGCTTCTTGAGGGTTTCCTCGTAAGTCTTCGCGTCTTGCTCGCGCTGACGCTTCTCTTCGTCCCATTCGGCTCGCTGCTTGGTGCTCGCTTGCTCGAACTCTTCCTTCTTGAGCCGATGCTCGCCGACGATCTGATCCACGGCCGTTGCCGCGACGTCGATCTTGTGGAGGTTTTCCAACTCTCGTTTCTCGAGCGCCACGGCTTCCTTCACCGTGGAGAGCAACGAAACCTCTTGCACGAGTTGCTCTGATAGACCCGAAAGCGCCTTCGAGACTTCCAGGCCCAGGTTCGAAAGCCGCTGGACCACGGCGTCCACTGTGAGGCCCTCGACTGCCTGGCGGATCTCGGCTTCTTTGAGTTTTTGGAAGCTCTCGGTCTTGACGTCGGTCTCCTGGCCGGTCTTGGAAACTTCTTCCTGAAGCTCGGCAAATTCTTGCTGAATCTCGGCCTTGGTTCGGCGAGGGCGTCGTGTCGTCGTTGCGGGTCGTGCCACGGTGAGGGACCTCCTAGATGAACGGCGGTCACGCCGCTCGAGTAAGCCGCCTCTTGGCCGGCGGCTCCGCTCCGGGAAAGTGTTCGAGCCAGTCTTGTATGTCTTGGGGAACCGAGTAGAAGAGCCGATTTCCGTCCTGTCGTCGCGCTACCCAGTTGGTCAGCGCCAGGGCCGAAAGCGACGCGTGAACCGAAGCGTACTGCCTGCCGTGAAGCCGGTGGAGATCAGATGCCGTGAGCGGCGCTTTCGCGCTCAGCAACGTGTCGAGCAGGTCGGCCCGAAGGTTGGCGCCGAGCAGCGCTCGTACCAGAAGGTTTCGATTCTGCCTGAGCACCCACGAGGCTGGCCGCAGCATGTCCAGGTTCAGGCTCACCTCATCCACTAGGAGGCCCCATCTCCGGAATTCGGGAAGTGCGCCCTTCTCCACTTTCTCTCGTAGTACGGATGTCGACTCCATCACTTCGAAGAGCGGTCGCGGCTTACGAAGTGGCTGGCACCTTTCGAGTAGCCCCTTGAGCTCGATCGACTCGCTGGCGAGGACCAATGCCGCGAGCACCGCACTGCCCGCGTCTTTTCCGAGCTTTCTTCTCAGCCGGCGACCGTCCACGAGATCCCCGTAGCGCTTCAGCCAGCTCGCGGCCCCCCAAAACAGGCGAGCATCTCGCGGCCCCTCTGATGCTGAGCGAAGGATCAATTCTTCCGGGTCCACCGGCCCCTGGGCCGCCTCCACGGCAAAGCCGACACCCAGCCGGCACCACTCGGATCGCAGCTCGGTCACTTGCCTTCCCCCTGCTCCAGGTACAGCCGAATCCTCAGCGCCTGGTCCGCCCGAATGCGTCCCAGCCTCTCGAGGTTCTCTCGCACGAAGCCGATTTCCTCTTTCGACGGGGCCAGGAGCCCGAGATCCTCCAGATCCTGCGCCCGCATCGCGAAGAGCTTCATCAAGATCAAGTCCCTCCGTCCAAGTGAGTAGACGCGCAGACGGTTGAAGTTCCCGACGTGAAGCCGACGCTTTCGGAAGTCGGGTGCCAGCACATCTGCGAATCCCTTCGCCGAATCGTTGAGCCAGTGCTTGTTGAGCTCAAGAAGCTCCGCCGTTTCCTGGACTGCCTGCCGAAACTCCTGGTCCACTCGCGGCACCGCTTCGACCGCGTCGACGTCGGCCGTTCCACGATCGATCTTGAAAGCCACGATCAGAGCAGCGCCGCCAGCGACGGTGATCTCGACATCCTGCGTGAGGAGTTCGCCGAGTTGCCAGAGGGCCGCTAGGATTTCATCCCGGTTCACATCGATATTATACAGTTAAAGCGATAGCTCTTGCACACGAATTCTTGCTCACGAGAACCGGAAGTTTCGAGGCCCCTTTGCAGCCTCGCAAGGCCCAAATCTATCCGAGAAGCAAGCGAACTTCCAGTGCT
>JACQFU010000073.1 GCA_016199905.1 Candidatus Wallbacteria bacterium | reverse complement strand
GAGCTGCAGGCCGGCGGTCTCAAGCGCCGCCGTCGAGGCCCGAAGCGGACCCGAGGCCAGGCGCGGCGAACGCTCCGTCAAGGCGAGCACCAGGGGCTGACCGACGGTCGCCTCGCCCAGGGAGCGACTTGTCCGGCTCACTTCGGAGATCGCTATCGGGAGCCGCGCCGACAGCGCCTGGCTCGGTGCGGCGTAGACGGCCAGTACCGAACCGTCGGAACCGTCGCCAGCGGCCTCGAAGGCGATCCCGGAAGGGGTCCTTCGCAGTTCGCCTCCGACTGGATAGAGCCAGTGGACCTCTCGAGTCACTTGTTGTTCCGAACCGTCTTCGGCGCGCAGCACGGCCTGGACGTTGGCCGGCAGGTCCAGCGACACTCCGGGCGCCAGCGCCACCAACGCCGGCCTCAACACGAGCTGGGCCTTCGCGGGTAGCGGCTGCACGATATCCAGCGCCAGCGTGGCCGAGCGCGTGAACCCGCCCGAGCTGTATCGGGCCTTCACGAAGGCCGTTCCGCTGCCGGCCAGCGGCGCGAAGACGGCTCCCTCTGCGGTGGACAGCACCCGTCCGCCGACGGGCTCCACCCACTCGACGCCGTTGCTCACCGCGCGCGTCGTGCCGTCGTCGAAGCTGGCGGTGACCTCCACGTTGGCCCTCAGCCCGTAACGGCTTCCCGCGGCAATGGTCACGGCGCTGGGAGACAGCGCAAGGCCCGTCACGCCGGACCGTGCCGGCTGGATCGAGAATCGAACCGTCCCCGAAACCGTATGCCCGCGGACCGTGAACGCGAGCTGGACCGCAGGTCGCACGGCGCCCCCTCGACAACGCCCAGTACCGCCGGCGAAAGCGTCAGAGCCACAGGCACCCGTTCACCGGAGGCGACGCTGAACGCGAAGGGGGCCCGAGCAGAGCTGCCGTTTCTGGTGTACGTCGCCAGCACGCTGCCGGCCGACACGCCGAAGGCAACTTGGAAGACCGTTCCACTCAAAGTGCCCCCCGAAGGATCGGAAAAGGCCAGCCTGCCGGAGACGTCTTCCACGTCCCCGTTGGAGAGTGTCGCCAGCGCCCCGACGACCTCTCGCAAGTCGAGGGCCCCGCCCGATTCGACCGCCACGCGTTCCGGGCGAAGCGCCAGCGACACGGGCACTGCCGCGCCGACTGCCTGGATGACGAACGATACCGTCGCCGTGCAGCGCCCACAACCCGGCAATGTCACGCGCACGCTGCCGGCACTGCGGTCCGTCGCGGAAACGAACTCCGTGCCGGACAGGGTTCCCCCCACGGGGGTATCGAAGCGAAGCTCACGCGTGACATCGGTGGTCGTGCCGTCGGCGCGGCGCGAGGTGGCACGGATGGCGGCTGCGAGCGAAAACCGCGAGCCGGCGGCGACCGTCACGGCAGCCGGCGAGACCGCCAGCGACACGGCAGGACTTGCGGTGCTCGTGACGTCGAAGCTGAAGGTCGCCGTCACGCCGGCGCCATTCGATACGAAGGTCAGCAGGACCGACGCGGGGCCTGCGCCGTTGCCGGCCAGGAATGAGTCTCCCACGAGCATTCCTCCGGTCGGGCGAGAAAACGCGACCACGGCGCTCACACTCCGCGGAGGGCCGGCCGTGAAGGTGGCCGTGACCGCCAGATTCTCGCGCAGGCCGAACAGCGATCCGGCTGCGACGGTCGCCACGGCACTCGTGGCCGTGAGCGCGGTCGGCACGGGCGGCGGGCCCGTCACGGCCAAGGCGAAGGTCGCGACCAGCGTCGGCGCCGCCGCGGGAAATCCCACACGAAGCGCCACCGCGGCCGCCCCGGGCGATGCCGAAAGCAGACTCCCCGTCAGGGTCCCCCCCGAAGCCGCGGTGTAGCCCACTTCGTGGGAAACGTCGCGCGTCGTTCCGTCCGAAAGCCTCACGCTCGCTACGACCGATGCCATCAAGTCGAGAGTGCTGCCCGCGGCGATCGATGTGGTCAGCGCGCGCGCGGCCAGCGAGGCTGTGACGCTACCGGCGCCGACTCCGGCGGCAAAGGTGAAGAAGGTTCCCGTCAGCGATCCGCCGGTCGCATCGACGAGCGAGGTCGCCCCGGTGACGTCCTGAGAAGAGCCGTCCTCGAACGTGGCGTCGAATCGCAATGCGCCACTCAGGTCGACGGGCGCCCTCGTAGCCGGCGCGAGTGATGGGGGGCGGGCAGCGAGCGCCACGGGTCTCGGCTCGTTGAGCGAGATGGTGAATCCGAAGGTCGCCGTTACCGTCTGGCTGTCCAAGCGAAGGGTGGCTATCACGGAACCGGCGCCCGGCGGTCCGGCCACGAAGCTGCCGCCCTTCAGCTTGCCTCCCGTGGGCGAACCGAAGGTCACCAGGCTACTGACGTCGCTGGTTGTGCCGGTGGCCAGTCGCGCCAAGGCCTGAACGTTGGCGGCCAGAACGTAGACTGCGCCAGGCGTTAGAGTGGCTCCCGCAGGAGAGAGGATCAGAGCCGTGGTTCGCGGTTTCCCGGGGGCGACCCCGATGGCCAGCACGCTGGACACGGTTCTGTTTCCTCGGATGAAGGACACCGTCACGGAGCCCGCAGCGGCTCCGGCGGATGGCTTGAAGTCATTGCCCGCCAGGGTTCCGCCCGAAGGATTGCCGTAAAGGACGTCGCGCGAGACGTCCCGCGTGGTTTGGTCGGAGAAATCAGCCAGCGCCTGGACGTTGGCCCGAAGGTCGAAGCTGCCTGCGGGTTGCACGATGACGCTCGGCGGGTTGAGGGTCAGCTGGATCGGCGTGGCTGCTGCCTCCGCGACGGTGCGAGGTGGAGGAAGAGGCTCCGGGACGCCGGCGAGTGTCGCGGGGACTGGAATCCGGCTCGAACGCGACGAGGGCG
>JACQFU010000072.1 GCA_016199905.1 Candidatus Wallbacteria bacterium | reverse complement strand
GCAGGAGCACGGGCGCGTCGGACAGCAGCGCCACGGCCAGAGACAGCCGCTGCTGCATGCCGCCCGAGAAGGTGCGCACCCTCTCCCGGGCGTGCTCCGTCAGCCCGACCTCAGAGAGCACCCGGGAAATCAGGGCCAGGTCCAGGCGGCGCAGCCGCGCCACGAACGTGAGCGCTTCGACGGGAGTGGAGTCGCCGAACGCGGCCCGCTGGGGGAGATAGGCGGTCAGGGAGCGCGCCTCCAGCGGCTGCCTCAGGACGTCGTGCCCGCCGATGGTGGCTTGGCCCTCAAAGGGGGCGAGGCCCAGGAGGCATCGAAGGATGCTCGTCTTGCCGGACCCATTCGGACCCACTAGAGCAACCGACTCTCCTTTTTCGACGCAGAAAGACACGCCGTGCAGGATGGTGTTCGTTCCGATGCGGAGGACGACGTTGGAGAGGTCAATCATCGCGTGTCACACCACCAGGCGCGTCAGGACGGCTCCGAGCGAGCAGAGCGCGAGCATCGCGCCGCCCGCCGCCGCCAGGTCGTTGGCCCCGGGCGGAGCAGGCTCCGTTTGCCAGGCGATTGCGGCAGGCCGGCAGAGCGGGTGAGGATCGGTGAACTTGGGCCTGGCCGCAAAGATCGGGAACATCCGGGAGGCCAGATCGATCGCCTCCGCGGCCGGCGTGCCTGCGTAGAAGGCTAGCTGCGGGAAGCGGTCGGCCAGCACCTCGTAAGTGCTCTCGGAGCGGTACGGCAGCTCGGAGATGCCGTCGCCGTCGGCGTCGTAGGGCACGGCGTCGCTCCAGTAGTTGCCTCGACCGCCCACGGCCCAGGCGTTGTCCTCCACGCTGCCGGTGCCGACGACCTGCACCTGGATGCGGTTTCCGATCATCGAGTTCTCCCAGATCTCCACGCGCTTCGTCAGCGGCTGCATGGCGAGCCCAACGTCATTTCTGGCGATGAGGTTGCGGTGCAGCACGGCCCGGGCCTTCCGGGACATCGGCGCGTTGTCCAGAAAGACGGCCGTCGAGTTGTCGACGAAGCGGTTCCCCGTGATGAAGATATCGTCGGCGTCCTTCACCAGCAGACCGTAGGCGGCCACTCCGTTGGAATAGCTGAAGGAGTTGTCTGTCAGCTCGAGTCCCTTGCTGTACATGATCGCCGCGCCCACCTGGTCGTCCTCGAAGCGGTTGCGCCGGAAGACGTTTCGGTCGGAGTACATGAAGTGAAGACCGTAACGGCTCGTGCGGACGACATTGTCCTCGCAGAGAGCGTCCGCGGAGTACCAGATGACGACGTCGCGGGACCGCTCCACCTGATTGCCGAGGATCTTGCAGCCGCTGGAGTACCAGAGACGGATTCCGTCGCCTCGGCGGACGTGCGGCAAATCCTTCCCGATCACGGTGCAGCCCTCTATCACGGCGCGGTTGGCCTTGACCAGGAAGGCGCCGAACAGCGTGTCCTCGATGCGCGTGGCGGCGATCCGGACATCGTCGGCGTTCTCGACGCGGATCCCCGCATCCTCCGACATGTAGGAGTCGCCGCTATTGCGCAGCGTCAGCCCCCGCACCTCGACGCCCGTGGCCGAGACGCGGACGATCGTATCCTTCCCTCCACCGTCCAAGACGGCCCCCGGAAGGCCCACGAGCCGTAGCCTGCGCGAAACGGTCACGTGCTCTCGGTAGACTCCCGGCGACACGAGCACGGTGTCTCCGTCCCGGGCCGCAGCGAGGGCCGTCGCGATCGAGCCGTTTTCGCGCACGACCAGCTCGGCCGCGGGGGCCGCTCTCGGCAGTGCCGTCACGAGCAGCAGCGCCGCGGCCGCCGCACAACAGCTCCGCGGACTCCGCCACTGCAACGGGGCGCTGAAGATCAGACCCACCCCGAGCAGCCCCGCGATGCAGACGACATAGAGGCCGCTTCCGATCCGGGTATCGACCTTGAATTGGCCCACTTCGTAATGGCCCGCGATCTTGGCCTCGATCCGCTTCACGGTCAAGCTCAGCGCAGCCTCCGGGTCGCGGTCGTTGGCGCTCCTGTCCGTCCAGTACTGGAGGTCGACCAGGAAGATCGCGGGCAAGAGCAGCACGGGAAGCAGGACGGCCAGCCGCCAGAGCCTCCTCCGCAACCAGGGTGCGAGCAGGAATCCGGTGAAGCCGGCGATCAGCCCCAGGGGCGCGATCTTTCGCTCCAGGGCGGCGACTGTTCCCATCTTGCGGATGCCGACGTAGTGGCCGAGACTGTCGATCTCGGACTGATCGCCCCAGACCTGGGCGGGGTTCACCTCGATGACCAGCACGCGCTGGCCGTACTGCGGGGCGCGCGACTCCATCCGCCACCAGGGCAGCATCCACGACGCCAGCAGGGACACCAGGGCCCCGGCCACAATCGTGAAGATCGCCACTTTGTCCGGGACCCTGGCAGGCGGTTGCGCGGGTTCGTTTGGGCTATCCATCTCGCTTACTCCTTCGACTCTTTTGACCGCGCCGGGCGCCTACTTCGCCGGCTCCACGAGCAGCCAGCCCGTCATCTCCATGTGGAGCGCCGAGCAAAACTCCGT
>JACQFU010000071.1 GCA_016199905.1 Candidatus Wallbacteria bacterium | reverse complement strand
TGGCCGCGGCCCCCGTGGGAAGCGCCCTCACGAGCTCCTCTCCGAACGGACGGACAAACTCGATCGTCTCCTTCGCGCCGGACGTGACGGGCTTTCCGGCCGGGGGCGCTCAGGGAAACCGCAACGTCTTCTCCAGAGGAACGTTCAGCAGGTAGCCGGCTCCGGCACGGGCACTGGACGTGGGAGTCGTGGGAGGCAAGTAGATTTCGTAGCGGCTGCGGCCATCCCTGCCCACGCGGGTTTCCACGATGTAGGACGCGCCGGCGGCGGAACGCAGGTCTTCGAGCGTGGCCGACGGAACGAACGGGTAGCCGACTGCCGCAATCGGCGGCTTCACGGTCTGAGAACGGGCGGCGTCGGGCCAGGCCAAGCCCTCCAGACGCACGGCGCGAGCGGGCGGCTGGCAGAGCAGCACGTAGGCTTCACCCGATCCCAGCGAGATCGGCGTCGTTCCCGGTAGCAGGAACTCGAACCGGCGGTCGGCGCGGAGGCGTCCCAGGGCGGTGGCGCTCGTCAGCTGCATCAGGCCAGCCGAGTCGAGCCTCTGGCCGGACGTGGTCTCGGGAACCAGCGGCAGAGATATGAGGTTGGGGCCCGCGCCGAGTCCGAGGCTCACGGCCAAGAGAACGCGCACGGTGCCCGTCAGTGGCTGCGTGCGGCCTGCCGTCTCACCGCCGGGTACAGCGGTCGCGACCAGGGCCAGCGTCGCCGTACGGTCGCCCGTCGCGGCACCTGAGAGGACCTCGATCCGGAAACGGAACCGGCCGCTGGCACCCCCTCCTAGCTGAGACGGGTTGCCGGCCAGGGCGCTGGCGGATAGGCCCACGCCCGGGAACCCGAGCACGGCCGAGCTCACCGCGGCCGTCGTTTCGCCCGAATTGGCGACCGCCACGGTGGCGAAGAAGGTTTCGTCGACCGAGACCCTGGCGGGGGCCTGGAGCCGGCCGAAGACGAGCGCGGGCGGCGTAGCCGGGCCGGCAGTCACGGTGAAAGAGGCCGGCTGATCGGCCACGGAGGCGCTCGAGGATCTGTTGGTGACGAGGTCGGTTCCGCCGACCAGCGCCTGGATCGTCGTCCACCCAACCGCGGCGCCCGAGGCGACGTCGACGGTGAACGTGAGGAGCGCGCTCGAGTTGCCGGACAGGCTGCTCGCGTTGGAGCGGGCTGCGGACACGGTGTAGCCGGAGGAGCGATCGACACTATTGACGCCCAGGAATCGCAGCGTTGCGGTGGTGAGGCCGACCGCGTTGGCGCCCGCGTTCACGACCCGCGCGGTAACCATGAGGCCGGTTCGGCCGCGGGGCACGACTCCCGTCGTGGTCTCGGTCGCCACGACCCCGAGCGTGGCGGCAGAGCGCGAGTAGACCCAGGTGTCGCCGATTCGAGGGTAGCCGCCGAACAGGAGCGCGCGGCCTCGCCAACTGTCATAGGCAAACGCAATCTCTTTGCGCGCGCTGGGAGAGCTCGGCGGAGACATCCTCGTCCAATTGGCCCCCGTCCACTCCCAGGTGTCGTCGAGGTTGGCCCCGGCCAGGTCCGTGCCGCCGTAGACCACGATCCTCGCCACCGGCGAGTAGCCGGTCATCAGGAAGTCGACCCGCTTCGGCGGAGAAACGGCGGGCAGCAGTTGGCGCCAGTCGGAGCCGTTCCAGTCCCAGGTCCCATCGAGCACGATGTCGCCCTCCAGCCGCCCGGCAAACAGGACTGAGTGGCTCTGGCCCGAAGCGTGAGCCAACCCGCCCTGGCCAGGGGCGGCGGCGAAGTGGCGGGGTTGAGGCGGGTCCAGGCCAAGTCGCTCCACGCCCAGGTCTCGGTCAAGAGCGGCGGCCCTCCAAACGGCTCCCCTCCGAACATCAACACCTGGCAAAGGCCCGGGTCGAACTCGAACACCGGGGAGTATCTCAACGAGGGTCTGCTCGCGGGGGTCCGATCCGTCCAGTTGGCGCCGTCCCACTCCCAGGTCTTCGCCGTGTGGCTCGCGTCCTGCGGGTCGGCCAGCAGCACGATGCGCTTGCGCACGGGGTCGTAGGCCATCACGTCCCCCGTGTCCGGAACGGGCGAGGTCGCCGGATGCATCTCGTGCCAGCTCGAGCCGTCCCACTCCCACGTATCGCTCAAGACCTGGTCGGTCGCGTCGGCACCGCCGAAGAGCACGGCGCGCCCGCGAGCGGCGTCGAAAGCCATGGCCGCGAGGCTTCTGGCCGGCGGCGAGCCGGGGACCCCGCTCGCGAAGAGCTGTTCCCAGAACACCTCTGGCTGCGAGACCACCCAACTCGCTGCCGTGAGGGCTCTGACGGCCGAGGACACCGCGGCAGTCCCCGAGTCGACGCCGGTGACGAACGGTTGGATCGTGACGAGACCCGTTCTGGCAGTCGAGGCCACCGCTACCGTAAACGTGAGGACCACGCTCGTTCCGACCGAGATTGAGACAGCGTTGTCCGGAGCGATGGCCACGGTGTAGTCGGTGGAGCGATCGACTCCTCCGACACCATAGAACTTCAGCGTGGACGCGGTCAGGCTGATATCGCTCGAGCCCGCGTTGGAGACCAACGCTTCAACGTGAAGCCCGGTTTGGCGCTGAAAGACGATCGCGGTCGTTGCGGTCGACGAGACAATCGAGAGCGCCGCCACGGCGGGGGCTGACCCAAGCGCGAGGACTGGCGCGGCCACCGGAAGGGTCGTGCACAGGCGGAAGGAGCCAAGCGGAGTGCTTGCATTCATTCGGAAGGGTGTTCCTGGCAGGTGAGAACTTTGGTTACCGGCGTCTCCAATCTTACCGGATGCGCTCGCGGCTCGTGCGACCCTGGTCGGCCTACCTCTCGGAGACGCCCCAGGGGCGCGCGGCCGTGGCGCCGGACACGGAGCTCGTAACCAGTTTCGCCGCCGGGGCCATCCACGCGATCCACGCGAAGCCGAAGCAGAAAGCCCAGTCGATTAGCACTACAACGCAACTTCTATAGCCCCAACAGGTACGGATCGTTTCGCAGAGCGGCTTTTCGAAGTTGTCATGACGCCGCCATATTTTCTCTGCTGATGTTACGACGAATATCGGCTGGATGTAACATACCGCAAGGGACATCCGTGGTGAAGCTGCGTAGTAGTGTTAGGCCGTACGAGGCATAGAACAGGCCAGCCGTTATCGACTTCTGGAACACCGTCGCAAGGTTGGCCTCGTACGTCGCCATCCACCAGATCCAGCTCATGCCGTAGAGAGCCTTCTCCAGCGCGAAGACAGCATAGAGGTATCGATTCGGCGGTCGCACTCCCGCGGCGATGTAGGCCAGCCCCCAGAGCATGATGCAGATCAAGCCGAAGCTCGAGAAAGCCTGAGGGAAGAGTCCCTTGAGCGTCTCATTCGTGAACCCGTTTGAGAAGACCAGGACGCCGACGATGTTCACGAGCCCGGCGGCAATCGAGAGCCGGCGCGAAAAGCGGCACGGGTCGCTCGCCTCGCGCTCTCGAGTCGCCGAGTCGGTTGGATTCTCAATCGTGTTCTTCATCGGGCACAAGCGGGTTGAGAGCGATGCACTCTACATCAAGTCGAGGATAGGCTCGCCGTCGAAACCCGCGCCTGAGCCCTTTGGTATCGCTCTCCAGTTCGATGACGTTGCGCGGGCGGGAACTTAGTCTAATAGTATGTCAGACTTAGTCTGGTTGCGTCCGGCTATCCGACCAGTGACCAGGCGCGATTGTCCGGAGCGGATCAGCCATGAAGCAAGTCAATGTACACGAGGCCAAGACGCAACTCTCCCGGCTGCTGAAGCCGGTCCGGCAAGGGGAGCAGATTCCATCTCGAAGTCCGGAAAGCCCGTGGCGCGTCTCGTACCCTACGAGGATCCATCCCCCACGGGGCGCGTGCTCGGGAGAGACCGCGGTCTGTTCGAAGTCTCCGACGACTTCGACGATCCGTTGCCGGAGGACGTGTTGCGTGTCTTCGAGGGCCGTCGATGAGGATTCTGCTCGACACCCACGTGTGGCTCTGGAGCCTGACCGCGCCGGAGAAGCTTAGCGCCGCGCCCCGCTCACTGATGTCCGATCCGTCGAACGCGCTGTACCTGTCGGCGGCGAGTGCCTGGTAGATTGCAATCAAGCATGGCCTGGGTCGCCTGACGCTGCCCGAGTCTCCTGACAAGTTCGTTCTCGAACGGCTTGTGCGCGATGGAGTGCAGGCGATGCCGGTCGGCCTCATGCATGCCTTGCATGTCGCCACCCTGCCGGCCCATCATCGCGATCCCTTTGACCGTCTCTTGGTGGCCCAGTCTCAGCTCGAGGATCTGCCTTTGCTGACCGCTGACGAACAACTGGCTGCCTACGATGTGCGGATCCTGCGGGCCGTCTGAGCCGGCCGGATACCCTCCAGCACCGCCCGCACCTCACACAAGAGCCAACCCGGCCGAGATGGCCGACGGCTAGCTCGAAGGTCCTGCGTACTCGCTCGAACGATCTACCGACAGAACGCCAGCTGCTTCCGACGTACGGGCCACTCGAACGGCCAGAGCGCGGATCGGTGACATCCGGATTGTGCTGACGGGCGAGTGGATCGCCGTCCAGTTACGAGTCGACCCTGCGATCGAGAAGTCGTCTGAGGCGTGAGCTGCCCCGGGCCATCTGAGGTTCTCGATCTGCCTGGGTAGGCTCTTGATTCTCGGCAACGGGGGCGGCCAGAATAAACGTCAACATGACCAAGCGCAATCGCAAACCCGAAACCGAAGGGGTGGCAAAACAGAGAGTTCAACCGCCTGCACAGGCTGCTAGACCAACACCAGCGCCGGCTGCGAAGCCCCCCAAGGCCGAGCCCAGGCCAAGGCTCACTCCGGAAGAGTGCCGGGCGAAAGCCCGAGAGCGGCGCAACAGATACGAGGCCAGGCACCTCAAGCCCCAGGTTCCGGCAATTCTCGCCGCTCTGACGGCGAAGTGGCCGGACGTCTTCCCCAGCGATCCGGCGGCACTGCGGCCCTTTGCCATCGGCTTGCACGCCGACATCGACGGTCAGAAGATCGGATTCCCTCGTGCAGTGATTCGGATGGCCTTGAAGACTCTCTGCAAGACCGAGGCGTACCAAGCGGCTCTTGCGCAGGGCGGGCCGAGATACGGGCTCGACGGACTGCCGCAAGGCGAGGTGTCCGCGGAAGCTCGAGCCGAGGCCGCGGGGAAGGTGCAGCAGCGGAAGGCGCAAGGCGCTTGAGGCGGGCGCGCGACGCGCACCCGGCGTTGGAACAGGACCCTGAGGCATGGATGGCTCGCCTGAACGCCCTCTGCTGCAAAGACGTTCGGAGCCTCGAGAGCGAGATGCCGGGATGTCAGTACATCTGTATTGACGTGACTTGCGCGATGGAGTACGCTCGAGTCATGGCGACGAGAACCGAAGTCGTGCAGCTTCGCGTGAGTCCCGCGCAGAAAGCGATGCTCAAGCGGCGAGCCCGCCGGTCGGGCGAGAGTCTCTCAGGCTACATCCTCGCCAGGGCCCTACCCCAGGAACAGAGCACGTTCCAGGAACTCCTCCGCGACCTTGCCGAGGAGGAGAGCCGGTCCCATGTCCTCGCGGCGCTCCACGACTTCCTGACGGAGTTGGCTCCCGGTCAGTTTCGAAACGCCGTGCACGATGCCGAGCTTCGAGGTCTGTCTCCTGTGATTCAAAACTATGTGGCCGCCATGGTGGAGCAGGCGTCGAACCGCAGCGGCGTCGAGCCGCCGGGCTGGATTCGGCAAGTGACCCCACTCGAGGAGCCGTTCTTCACGACGGCGATGAGAAGCCTGCGGCTTCATCTCTTGAAGTCTGCACCGGTACCCTTCAAACGACGCAATCTGTTCATCGACTCCGGCATTGGCAAACGGGTGTAGCGCGTGCAGCCGCGAGCGAAGCTGACGCGAGCAGAAATTCGCCGTCTCCTGCAACTGCTCGACGCGGAGTTGGCCGCGCAGGCAGTCGAGGGCGAGCTCTGCCTCGTTGGGGGGGCCGTCATGTGCCTCGTTCTGGACGCCCGCGACGCGACCCGAGACGTGGACGGGCCCAAGGCGGGAGTCTCGGAATCGTGGCTGAACGACGCCGTCAAGGGATTCCTGAGTGCGCGAGGGGAGTTCGAAGCCTACCTGGAGCTCCCCAATCTCAGGGTCTTCGTCGCGCGGCCGGAGTACCTGCTGGCGATGAAGTGCGCGGCCATGTGGCTCGGCGAGGAGTTCCATGATCTGGAGGACGTTCGCTACCTTCTTCGCTACCTGAACATCTCCACCGTCGAGGAGGCCCTGGTCGTGGTTACACGGTACTTCGACGCCAAGCAGTTGCTTCCAAAGGTCAGACTTGCGCTAGAGGAACTGCTTTCGGCCTGACCCGCTCCCGTGAACGGTTCGTACCTCCGTGGCCTCGCTCCGGGACCCGGGAATCCCCGCGGGCGCGGGCGTCGCGCAGATCCTCACCCGGCACGAACTCGTGGTGCGTCACTGCGGATAGACCAGTCCGTATCCGCATCCCTCCGGATCGGGATCGGCAAAAGGACCGTAGGTAATGCCGTTGGGATCGCGGATGGAAATGCCGGGGCCACCGGGCAAGGCGTGCAGATGCAGCGAAGGCTGGCCGTCGTTATGGAGGCAATGCGGGCCCGTCCCCACAAAGCCGCCGGTGATGCTGTCCAGGTACACCAAGGAGGCCGGATAGGTTTGCGTCGGATTGCCCAAGGGCTGGTCCAGGTCCACGTAAGCGTCATTGCTGACGACAATGGGGTTCACGGTGATGAGGTTCGTAACCGGGAAGGAGATGCCGCCGTCCCTACCACTGATCTGGACTCCGAAGGCTGGAATGGCTGATGTCACGTCCTGCGTCTGCTGGAGGAGTACTTGCCCCGTGGAGCCCGGAGAAATCGCGAGCGGTGAGATCGTGGCCGTGTAAGCGCGAGGATCCGGAATCAAGCTCACCGACACGGTGGCCGTGATGTCACTCGTATTCGTCAACGGTATCGTGCCCACGGTCCTCGGCAACTGTGTCACGTGAGCCTCGTGATTGACCGTGATGGACGTGCCTCCGACGACCAGCATGCCGCTTTGATTGCTTGTACCCGGGACGAGCTCGGTGAAGATCGTAGGGTGCTGATCGCCGTCCACGAAGTTTCCCTCGAGCTTCGGCCGAGCCCGGTCGTAGGCGTTGGTGAACTCCGAAATCGGGTCGCTCGTATCGGGGATCGTGCGGACCCCGTCGAGGAGGGCATTCGTGAAGGCCGCTCCAACGCTCTTGTTGAGCGTGTAGACGGCCGGACTCGAGTAGTTGTACTCCACCGACTCATGGTTGGAGTCGGCCGCCGTGACCACTACAATCTTGCGGCCAGGCGCCTCCAGCCCCTTGAATTTCTTGACGTCCTTGCCGTTGTTGGTGATAACGCCGGAGTAGCAAGCATCCACGATGATGATGACGTGACCTGCGCGGCACCTGCCAAAGTCGAGTCCGCCAGGGCCTGCGAGCCCAAAGTTGGTCGAGCCGTTGGAGCTCCCGGTGGCGTCGCATCGATCGAGCTGGAGAACGCCGTTGAGATTCCCGTGCGAGTTGAAATAGAGGAAGACGGTGTCGCACGGCTGGGCCGCGGCGCAGATGGCGTCGAAGCGTTGTTTGATGACCGCCTGCGGCGTTTGACTGGTGATTGTCTTGAAGACGCTGACTGACGCAGCAGGAGGGAGGCCCTGCTTGCCGAACAAGCCCTGGATGCTGTCGCAATCCTTGTTCACGCCGCTGCAATCGATGCCTCCCACTATCAAGGCGTAGGTCATCGGCGCTGTACAGCCGGGATCATGGTCAAAAGGCGGCATTGTCATTGTTTTTTCTACCGCCGACGAGGCAGCCTTCCGCAGCGCGATCGGCAGCGTGGGGGGATTGATGAGGTCCGGACTCCGCACGCGGTCGTCAGGATTGCGATAGAGCCCCCCTCCATTTATGGCCGGCCACGAATGACGTTCATACGTCGTCGTGGCGCCGGTCTGAGAGTCGACAAAGAGATAGTGGGTCCGGTGTCCGAACTTGCGATCCGCGTGCGGGTCGAAATAGGCGAACCACTGCGGCGTGGAGAACCGAATCGCTTGGGACGGATCGATGTCGGTGAGGTCTCCCCCCAGCTCGGGTGCCACCGTAGCATTTGCGGGCAACGGGTTCTGCGTCATGAAGAGGTAAGCCGCCTCGGGTCCGGTGGTCGGAGGGGTGATAGCTTGGACGGCGGCAAGCGCCTGCTGTCGCGTGATGGCCGGCGGTCCGAGCGTGGTCGTCGCAAAGGCGAACACCGAGATCGGAAAGCCGCGAATGGTGCCGTCGGCGATCGAGACTTGCAGCATCCTACCGCCGGCCGAAACACCGAAGAGCGCGAAAGCTCCCTGGCCGCCGGTCGTTCCGAAAGGCTCGGCCGAGGTGCCGCCCGAGATAGTGATGCGAGCGCCAGAAACGGCGATCGCGCCGGCGGGCGCCGTGGGCGAGGAGCCAAGAATCAAGCTGCCGTCGGGGTTGCGGAAGACGTAGCCCTGAATCGAGCCGGTCGGAATGGAAGTCGTCGCACGCCCTGAGGCAAGCGAGAAAGTGGTGGGTCGTGAGGAGGCTGCCCCATAGCCGCCTCCGGCGACCACGGGAAAGCTCGGAGAGAGTGAGGGAAAGTAGACAACCGGTTGTGTGCCGTCTCCCCAGTTGATGAGGTACCGGGCCCCAGACGCGTTCGTGAGGGATTCGGCCGTCGCCGCCAAGGGGATGGGAATGGGGGCACCGAGCAAGCTGAGACCCGTGAAGGTACTGACCCTTCGTGACGTCGCATCCCATTCGCGGCCCGAGAAGGCAACGGTGGCGTCCGGTCCCCGGCGATGGAGGAGATACCCGCGCCACCCCTCGATGGGAAATGGGCGGTTTCCCAGTTGAGGGGAATACACTTCGAAGCGGCCGTCGGCGATCGTTCGGGCGACGAAGGTAGCGCTGGTGACCTTCGAAAGATCGGCTGCGTCGTAAACGTGCCCGGACGTGGACGGATTCAGCGGCACGCTGACGATGTTGAGCCTGTGACGGAGCGGGACGCCTACCGGCGCGATGACCGTGACAGAAGCTGTGGCCGTGACGGGCGAGCCACGCCCGTCGCTGGCGGTGAACACGAAGTTGTAAGTTCCCGGAACCGGAGGCGTGAGGGTCGTCACCAGCGAATTGGGGGCGGTGAACACCACGCCGGGTCCGGTGCCCGGCGAGATGGCTGCCCGCGCCCACGAGTAGGCGATGGGCGCGGCGCCGCCATTGTCGGCGCTCCCCGATAGCGTGACGGGCAAGCCCGCTGTGACGGTCCTGTCTCTGTCAGTCCCTGCCGTCAGAGGGCGCTGCACGGAGATCGGATCGCTCGCTAACTCCCACGTTGCAGAAGCGGGGCCTCTGGAGAACCCGAAGCCTCCAAAGAGAACTGCCACGCGCCGGATGGTGTCGAAGGCAATCCCGTGCCGCATCTGCGCGTTGGGGTGTGCACCGGGCTCCCGTGGAGTCCAGGCGGCACCGTCCCACTCCTGCACGTCAAAAGCGAAATCGTAAGTCGGGTTGAAGTTCTGATCGTAGGTCGCGGTCTGGCCGAAATAGACCGCCACCCTGCGCCGCAGGCTGTCGTAGGACATTTGGTGGTAGGCCCGAGCCATCGGAGACGGTGAGGGAAACTTCTGAGTCCAGCCGGAGCCGTCCCACTCCCAGGTGTCCGAGAGCAGTGCGTCGATTCCAGCGGCTCCGCCGAAGAGTACGACGTGCCCACGCAGGGAGTCGAAAGTCATGCAGGCATTGCTTCGGGCCGGGGGGGAGCTCTGGGGCGATGCCTTCGCCCAGGTCGCGAGGATCGCCTCGGCCACGGCCGCGGCCGGTCGATCGCCAGCTGCGCTTTCACCTGGGCGGCGCTGGTACTCCCCGAGCAGTTTCGGAAACGGCTCGGGGCCGGCGCCAATTCCCGGGGAGGGCCGTCTTCTTCGATGGCGAGTGGGTGACGCAGGCAGCGGCGCCCCGGGAGTGATCCGAACGGGATGGAGTAAGCGCCAACGCGTCACGCTTCGGCCGCGGGCGGCAGTACCAGCAGCACCTCGTCCGTCTCTTGTCCGCGGGCATTGGAGAAGCCTCTTCCGTTTCCGCACAGCTGGAAGCCGCACTTCTCGAGCACCCGGATGGAGCCGAGGTTGTCGCTGGCCGCGCCGGCATAGAGCGGGCGCTCGGTGACTTGGCGCAAGAACTGGGATAGGGCGTCGGTCGCAATGCCTTTTCCCCAGAACTCCCGTCCGATCCAGTACATCACTTCTCTTTTGCCCTGCATCAGGAAGCTTCCGATATGACCCGCGACCTGGCCTTGCCACAGGATGGTTCTCAGGATCACAGACTCGTCGGCGAGGAGCTTTTGCCAATGCTCGGAGAATGCCGCTCGATCGTTGGGATCCTTGGCGGTGAAGGCGGCCATCCGATTGGCCACCGGGTCGCGCCGATGTTCGAAGAAGACGGCGAGATCGGCTTCGACGACCGTTCGGAGCAGCACGGGGCCAATGCCCTCCTTCCTCCTGGCCACGACGAGCACGGTGGAGTATTCGATCACGACAGTGCCGCCGTGGCTGTCGATGGCGTTGGCGATCGCCTCGAGGAGCCTGTCTTGCGTCTGACGTTCCAGGACGATGTGATCCGACTGCGTAGTCAGCAGGTCGACCCAAGCCTGCGCAGTATACTCGTGCGTCCAGGGGTACTCCCGGTAGACGATGTCCTCGTAGAGACCGGAGCCGAGCACGTCCATCTCGAGCTCCTTCGGCCTCCGGCTGCCGCGCCCCACGGGCGTCTTCTCCTTCAGGCTCGGGGCGAACTGCCGGTAGGCGGCCTGGATTGCCGACTGAACCGGGGTGTCCTGGGCGAAGGGGCGATTGCCCATGATCACGAGGCTGCCTCCGGGCTTCAGGATTGCCGCCGTCTTCGTGAATCGGATCGCGGGCTCGATCCAATGGAAAGCCTGTGCCGACAGGAGCAGATCGAACTGACGCGCACCCGGCGCCCACTCCTCGAAGGTCGAGATTTCTATTCAATCACCCGCCAGGAACATGGGATCCGCTCCCAGAGCGCCTCGCGCGGCGGCGAGGCGGGCAGTAGATTTCTTCGAGGTCGCCCAGCAGTTTGCCGAGGGTCTTCCGAGAAGCG